>JBAWXE010000017.1:0-35604 GCA_037144255.1 Bacteroidota bacterium
AGGCATCTGTATTTGTATTGTTGGGTATATATACTGTTTATTCTATAGTAGAGACTTGGTTCTTATTCAGGCTGGCAAGGAAAAAATAATATGAAAAAACAGGAAAAGTCTCTACATTCATTAGAGCAGTTTTTGCCACTTAATACCTTCGAGCAAATAGCTCCTTTTTTTCGTACACATACTATTCACCTCACACTTACCCACGAACGTAAAAGCGTGTTGGGAGATTACAGACATCCTGTACCGGACAACCCCGTGCACCGTATCAGCGTGAATGTAAATCTTAACCAATATAGTTTCCTTATCACACTGTTGCACGAGATGGCGCATCTGGTTACTTACGAGCTTTTCAAAAACAAGGTTTCACCACATGGCCAAGAATGGAAGACACAGTTCAGGCATATACTGATACCATTTATTGGTAAGCACATCTTTCCTTCGGATGTGGAAAGGGCACTTCAAGCTTACCTGCATAACCCCGCAGCCAGTACCTGCACAGACCCCAGATTATATAAAGCATTGCTACGCTATGACGAGAAGAGACCTGGTTACAAGCTGGTAGATGATCTGGGCATCAATCAGCTATTTGCTACAGACGATGGTACGGTATACCAGAAACTGGAACGCCTGCGCACCCGCAGCAAGTGCAAGAATGTGAAAACAGGCAAGATGTACCTCTTTCAGGGAGTGATGGAAGTAAAGGCCATGTAGTATACTTCTTTTGATATGTGATTATTATTGCATACAGTGTAGGATTGGCAATAGTACTACTAAATTCCCCCTAATAATCCCTATATCAACTATTTAAAGAATACTATCATATAGAGAGGTTTATTTGTACATTTGTTTCCTCTAAAAATTTACAGAATAATGAATCTGAAAAAAACACTTATAGCAAGTGCTGCTATTATGAGTCTGGCATCTTTTGCTCAAGCTGGAGAAAAAGATAATGCAGGCAATAAACCCGCACGCAAAGTTTTGGATCCTGCAAACATAGATCCAAAAGTAAAGCCGGGTGATAACTTCTTCCTGTATGCCAATGGTACATGGTTGAAAAACAATCCTATACCTGCATCTGAAACTCGTTGGGGTAGTTTTAACGAACTGCAAGAGAATAACTACAAGGCACTGCACGAACTGCTGGATGAAGCTGCTAATAATAAGACAGCTGCTAAAGGTAGTAAGGAACAGAAAGTAGGCGATTTCTACCGCAGCGGTATGGATAGCAATACTATCAACAAAGCGGGTATTGCACCATTGAGTGGTGTACTGGCTCGTATTGACAAGGTTAAAGATGCTAAGGGTGTACTGGCTGAAGTAGCTAAGGAACATACTTCTGGTGCTGGTTCTTTGTTTAGTTTCGGTATATCGCCTGATGATAAGAATGTGACCAAAGAAATTTGTCAATTCTTCCAAGGTGGATTGGGTATGCCTGACCGAGATTATTATTTCAACAAGGATGCACGTACTACCAAGATACGCGATGCTTATCAAAAATATCTGCCTAAGATGTTTGAACTGATGGGCGAGAATGCAGCAACTGCCAAGAAAGACGCAGAAGATGTATACAAGCTGGAAACTACACTGGCTGAGGCTTCTATGACACGTGTGGAAATGCGCGATCCATATAAGATATACAACAAGTACACACTGGATGAGCTGAACAAGCTGACACCTGGTATGGACTGGAAACAACTGTTTGCTGACCTGAAAGTAAAAGGCCAAACAGATTGTATAGTTGGTACACCTAAATTCTTTGAAGAGATAGCTAAACAACTGAAGGCTACTCCGGTAAGCGTATGGAAGAAATACCTGAAGTTCCATGTAGTGAATGGTATGTCTGCTTATTTGAGCAGCAATTTCGATCAGGCACATTTTGATTTCTATGGCAGAACATTGCGCGGACAACAAGAACAAAGACCACGTTGGAAACGTGTATTGAATGTAGTAGATGGTGGTGTAGGTGAACTTTTGGGACAGATGTATGTTGAAAGACACTTCAAACCGGAAGCTAAAAAGCGTATGCTGGACCTGGTGAACAACCTGCAAGAAACATATGCTTCTCGTATCAAGAATCTGGATTGGATGAGTGATAGCACTAAGACCAAAGCACTGGTAAAACTGAACTCTTTCATGAAGAAGATTGGTTATACAGACAAATGGAAAGACTATAGCAGTGTAACTATAGTGCCAAACAACTTTGTAAAGAACATCATGGCTGCTAACGCATTCGAGTATGATTTTGAACTGAGCAAACTGGGTCGCCCTGTAGATAAGAGCGAGTGGGGTATGACACCTCCGACAGTGAATGCATACTACAACCCTGCATTCAACGAGATCGTATTCCCTGCAGGTATATTGCAGTATCCTTTCTTTGATGCTGATGCTGATGATGCTGTGAACTATGGCGGTATAGGTGCTGTGATAGGACATGAAATGACACATGGTTTTGATGACCAAGGCCGCCAATATGCTGCTGACGGTAATCTGCAAGACTGGTGGTCTGAGGCTGATGCCAAGAACTTTAACGAGAAAGCCGGTGTAGTAGTGAAACAATTCAACAACTATACTGTACTGGATAGCACCCATGTAAATGGTGAGCTGACAGAAGGTGAGAACCTGGCCGATCTGGGTGGTATAGCTATTGCTTACCAAGCTTTCAAGAAGACCAAACAATTTGAAGAAGATAAGACCATAGATGGTTTTACTCCTGCACAGCGTTTCTTCCTGAGCTGGGCACAAGTATGGCGTGCTAATACTCGTCCTGAAGAAATTGCTTCACGCATTATGACCGACCCTCACTCTCCTAGTGAGCTGCGTTGTAATGGACCTGTAAGTAATATGAATGCTTTCTACAAGGCTTTCAACATACAGCCGGGAGATAAGATGTACCGCCCTAAGAGCGAAAGAGCTAAGGTGTGGTAGTCTGTAACCATTAACTTTTTTTGAGGAAGGCCCCTGCTGTAGAGCAGGGGCTTTTTTATTTTATATATTTTCATAAGTGAGGGGGGGTATAAATCCATACTCAAAAGAAAAGTTAGCAGCAACACAATTCACCGCATATTTCGGCGCATTTTTCACAGGCTTCGTCGCATTCGCGGCAACTATCGTGATGAGCGGAATGTTTGGCGCATTCATCTGCGCATTCTTTACATATTTTGGTACAAAGGGTTTGTATATCTCTGGAAAAGCCGGAGCCACGAGCCTCGAAGCGCGCAGTTAATACACAGATATCGGCACAATCGCGACAAAGGAAGAGGCATTCCTGATTATTGGTTTTGATACAATCGGTGATACATATTTCACAGGCAATAATACAAGCTAAGCATGCATCGATACAACATTGATATGTTTTCATATAGTATGCATTATTGGTGAGGCGAATTGTATATACAAAGTTGGGGCAGTGGGGAGGAAGGCGTATTATATAATTAGGGGAAAGAATTACATAATTATAATTGGGGGAGATTTTTTTTGCGAGGGCTGATTTTTCAAGTGGTTGTAAATGAATGAGTTGCAGGTTACAGTACTTCTCATTTGGGTTACACTGTCTTCTTTTCTGTTCTTTTCTCTTGAAAGAAAAGAACCAAAAGTTCAAGGCAGGTTGAAAAAAACTAAAAATCTCTCCGGCTCAACTAAAACTTTCAAGCCCGAACCTAAAGCGAATCCAAAAGGGAGAGCGACTGTGTACGATACAATAATATTGAGCTGAAGCAACACCTGAAAGTTTCTTAACGTCGAGCTGTCGGATTTTCTTAACGCTTTTTACAAAATGCCTTGTTGCGTGAGTAGGTGTTATTGGAAATCGTAATGTTACATTCTCTCAGAATTTTTTTTTGGTTACATGAGTAATTTGACTTGTTGATAATCAATTAGTTGTGTGAATTCAAATGTTACCCCGAATCGAGTTCGGGACTCCCCATATCAGTTTATTTTTTTGAGGGTCGCATTTGGGTTATAGTGTAACATTTGACATTCGAAAATGTGTTGTATGTGTATGCTGATCGCGTGTGCTTAGTCCCGAAACAAGTTCGGGATTGAAATGACGGTGTTGGTGGGCAAAGGTTACATTTTCTAGGAAATTTTTTATGGTTATATGAGAAGTTTAAGTGATTGATTTTCATGGTGTTGCGGTTTTTCAAAGGTTACCCCGAATCGAGTTCGGGACTCCCCATATCTGTTTATTTTTTTTTGAAGGTCGCATTTGGGTTACATGGGTGGTGCAGATGTAACATTAGAGAAGCGGCGATATGAATGTTTTTTATGTAGTGATGCCAGAACTCAAACCCATAAAGCAAGATACGAAATGGAGGTAGGGGCTAACAAATATTTGTTAACATATAGTATAAAATGATGTTTCGGGCATGAGCAACCAACTCAATAGTGAGCTGAAGCAAAATGAATTACAAACAAATTTATATAATTATTTTTTGTATTTCTTAAAAGATATTAGAATTAATCCAAAGACTGCAAAAACTGCACCAAAACCAGCCAAGGCGCCAGCCAAGAATTCATTGTATTTTTTTAATAATGTAGGCGCAAAAATTGCTAGTAAAGCGCCTATAATTGTCATTATTAATACTTGTTTTTTATTCATAAATGCGAGTAATTTAGTTGTTGAATTTACGGTTTTTTTGATATTTCAAAATGTCAATTTTGTGAGGATGGGTTGATTAATGGATTCATTACTTGTTAGGCTAATAACTCAAATCGATGAAATTTTTTGTTGCTACATTTTTAATTTGTCTGACTGGCCTCAGCTATGCGCAGAATACAAGGGGATTGAGAACTGCGGACAATAGCCAAGTAACCCTGAGTAATGGTAAGACCTATGCTCTGATAGTAGGTATATCGAAGTATAAAGATCCAGGAATACATGCCCTTGAGTACGCAGATAAAGATGCAGAATCATTCTATCAATACCTGAAAGCAGAGAATGTAGATAGTGCTAACATGGTATTGCTACTGAATGAAAAAGCAACGTCTGCTCAGTTTTGGTCTAGTCTATTATATTTGGTAGAGCTCTCTAAGCAAGGTGATAAAGTATTGGTCTATTTTTCTGGGCATGGAGATGTAGAAACAAAGACTGCCATACCTGAAGGGTACTTGCTACCCTATGATGTACCCAGAGCAGGCTATATGCCTTTTGCCATACCGATAACAATACTCAAGAATTATGTATCAGGTATGTCAGTAAAAGGAGTGCAGATCATATTTATAACGGATGCATGCCATTCCGGGAACCTAGCTGGAGGACTGGCAGGTATGGAAGCAACAGCAAATTTGCTAAAAGACAAATGGAAAGATGAGATAAAGATGCTGAGCTGCCAACCTAAGGAATTATCGTTAGAAGGTAAACAATGGGGAGGAGGCAGAGGATTATTCAGTTATGAGCTGATCAATGGATTAGCAGGAAAGGCAGATAAAAACAAGGATGGGAAAGTAACACTGCGAGAACTGAATCTGTACCTGATGGAAAAAGTGCCTGAAGGTGCTAGCCCGGCCATACAGAATCCGGAAATAGAAGGTAGTCCTGAGTATGTAATTTCGAAAGTGAATGAGAAACTATTAAAAGAGATCAGTAAAGATAAAATATCCGATAAAATAGAAGCAATAGCTATGCGAGGTGATGAATCATCGTTGCTAAATGAGTTAAGTGCGGATATCAGAGAGAATTATACACTATTCAAATCGTCTTTTGATGCAGGCAATTATGCTGAATATCCAGATGAACAAATTGAAAAATATTTTTATAGCCAGTCGAAAGATAGTATGACATTGCAAGCATCGGCATTGTATTATTTACAGAAAATTCCGGTAAATGAAAGCACTCATATACTTGTTTCATTAATGAGGAGAAATCTATCATCGGCAATAATGGAGGATATGTCCAGTAATGCCTATGAAAACACAAGTACGGACAGTGTAGAAAGAAAAGCTTCTAGAGTAAGGAAATGGGAACATGAAATGGCCAGTAGCAGATATTCAACGTCTACCCAAAAAGTGAGTGCCTTTTTAAAGTATACTGAACAGAATGCCCTTTGTTTGCAAGAGCTGATAGGAGATCAAAAAATGAAGGAGATGGGATATTATTCCAAGTATATCTTATCTCTTTCTATGTGGAATATTCTTTCATCGAAAAATCAAGAAAGAGAAGTGGTATTGCGATTGATTGATACTGCTATTCATTATGATTCACTGAATGCAAATTTATACATTGCAAAGGCAGATATCTATTTATTTAAAAGCCAATTATCAGTAGCAGAGGCGTACTGCAGAAAAGCCATAGCAGTGTCTCCGACTTTTGGAGGTGCATATATTGAGTCAGCAGCTGTTTACCATACTATGCAAAAATATGATTCTTGTAAATTTTTTGCATTATCAGGCATCCATTATTCTTTAGGCAATAGGCAAAATACTTTCAGAGCAAAATTATTATACTTTATGGCAGCAGGAATGATAGAGATAGACTCTTTGAAACTAGAACATGTTTCTGACTCTATGAAGAATCTGTGTAATGAATTTGATAACATTTTAAGGATCCAAGATTGGGACAGCTCGCTATATTATACATTTACATTGTTGCTAGGACAAAAGTGTATCTATTTTAGAATGTATGAAAAAGCACTTTATTGGCTAAATAAGTGTGATGATAAAATGGCAAATAGTATGACCATGATGTCGGAGAAGTATTTCTATGAATCAGTTGCCAATAATGCATTAGGAAATAAGGATAAGTCATTAGCAGATTTCAAATTAGCTTTAGAAAATGGATTTAAAAGATACTATAGCATTATTTATGCAAATGAGTTAGATAATATCAGAAAGGAACCGGAATACGTTGAATTGATGAAAAAGTATTTTCCAAATAAATATAAAGAATAATGAAGAAAGTACTTATCGCTATTGCAATTTTGGTATGTTCATTGCATGTATTCGCTCAGAATACTAAGGGGCTGAGTGTAGTAGATAATAGTCATGTATCACTGAGTAATGGTAAGACCTATGCACTTATTGTAGGCATATCCAAATATAAAAACCCATCCATACCTCCTTTACAATATGCTGATAAGGATGCTTACGCATTCAGTGAATACTTGCGTAATTGCGGTGTAGATAGTAACAACATCATTTTATTGCTGAACGAGAAAGCCACCAATGGTGATTTTTGGGCAAACATTGTCTATTTAATAGACCTGGCAAAACCAGGGGATAAAGTATATGTCTATTTTAGCGGTCATGGCGATGTAGAGAATAAGTCTATTGCCAAAGATGCATACCTACTACCCTATGATGCTCCCAAATGTGCTTATGTAGCAGGTGCCATTCCTGTTTTTCAACTCAAGGGTTTTTTAGAAACATGGAGCGCCAATAATATACAAGTTGTATTCATAGCTGATGCTTGTCGTTCAGGAAACTTAGCAGGAGGTAGAGAAGGTATGGAAGCTGCAGCCTCAGTGCTCAAAGAAAAATGGAAGGATGAAGTAAAAATATTGAGTTGTCAACCCGGAGAATTATCGTTGGAAGGTAAACAATGGGGAGGGGGACGAGGCCTGTTCTCTTATTATTTAATAAATGGTCTTTACGGACTAGCAGATAATGATAAAGATGGCAAAGTGACATTGCGCGAACTAAATCTGTATCTAATGCAAAAAGTAGCAGAAGATGCCAAACCACAAGACCAAGACCCTATGCTATATGGCAATATGAATACAGTATTGGCTAATGTAGATAAAAAGCAACTAGATAAACTGAACCAACAAAGCACTACTCCTTTATTCGCTTCTGTAGATACAAAAGGTTTTGAAGATGGGCTACTTAAAGGATTAGATGATAGTATAGTACAGAATTATCAACTATTCAAAACATACCTAGATAGTGGTATACTACTGCGCAAGCTACCGCAACCATCTGCGTATTTATATTTTTTTAAGGTACCTGATAACCATAGTACGCATCCGCTATATGCACTAATGACTAGGAATTATTCAGCAGCATTGATGAGAGAGATCGATCAAGGGCTGTCAATAATATACCAGAATAGGTTAGACATACTTGGGCCATCAGGGGTAAGATCCTTATCATTTGAAGGACAAATACTAAGGATGATACTTGGTGATGAAATATTGAGAAAGCAGACATTCCTAGCTAAAGCAATGTTCTGGGATGCAATGAGATGTGTATTTACTAATACATTGACAGAAGAAGAAGGACTTAAAAAAATCGATTCCTGTCTTTTAGTAGAACCCAACGCATCCTATGCCTATTTATTGAAAGGAAAATTATTAACTAGTAAGAAGAAATACAACGAAGCAATACCAATTATAGAAAAAGGAATTAACCTAGCCCCCAAATTAACCTATTCGTACGATGGGCTGAGAGATTGCTATCTTGAATTAGGACGCTATGATGATGCGATAAATATGTATCGCAAGTTAGCCGTATACGATACAATATGCTTAATGGCCTCTTACGAAGGGTTTATTGCCACATATATGCGAATGAACAAACGAGACTCTGCATATATTTATGTAAATAAGGAAAAGTCATTCTTCCTGAATAATACAGATTCAGCAATAGTAAACATGGGATTAGCTGCAATAGCCGGAGATTTTTTCTATAAAGGAAAGGACTTTGAAAGATCTATACACTATTACGATATGGCCACTAATAACCATTATGGTAATACAGGATCGCTATATTATAATATTTCTTGCGACGAATCTCTGTTAAATAATAAATCTACAGCTATATTATATCTTGATAAAGCATTAGAACATGGTTACCCAGCTCTGGATAAAATAAATTCAGATACCGACCTTGACAATATTCGCTCAACCAAAGAATTTAAAGCGCTAATAAAAAAGCATTTCCCGGATAAATAGGTTTGTCACCCCACAGTCATACCCCCAAAAAATATTTAGCAGCACCCATCCTTTTTTAGAGCTTATTACGTCTATATAGGTAAGAACGCATAGGAGTGCAGTTTTCTCATGGTTGTTAAAGTTTTAGTAGAATGCCGGACTATATATCCGGTATTTTGCTTTTATCAAAGTCTTAGAAACGAACATTATCGCGGAATATCTTAACAGCGATAGCCAGTAGTATAACCCCGAAGAATTTACGCACTACTGCTATACCTGATGGGCCGAGGAGTCGCTCTATCATATCTACAGAGCGCAGTGCCAAGTATACGAAAACGAGATTGATAAGTATGCCTATCAATATATTGTACTGATGGTAGGCAGCCTTGAGCGACATAATAGTAGTAAGTGTACCTGAACCTGCAATAAGTGGAAAGGCAATGGGAACTACGGAACCTGATTTGGAATCCTTGTCGGATTTGAAGAATTCTACAGAAAGTACCATTTCCAGCCCCAGTATAAAAATGACTATAGAACCTGCGATGGCAAAGGAATGAATATCGAGGCCCATGAAATTGAGCATCTTTTCCCCTATAAAAAAGAATAATAACATAAGCGCACCCGAGACTACTGTAGCCTGAAAGGAATTGATATCGCCCAGCTTTTTTTTGAGGCTGATGAGTACAGGCATGGATCCCAGTACGTCAATAACCGCAAAAAGGGTAAAAGTGACGGTGGTGATCTGCGAAATGGTGATATTGTCTAATGCATCCATATAAGAGGCAAATTTACAATGTTTTCCGTCAATCGTTTTTTGTTGGCGGCATAATGCTATTTTTACGCGCAAATTCTACGAAAAATGTCCATAAACGGTTATAACCATAGTGCTGCTGAACGATTTATGCGTTATGTGCAGATAGATACCCAAAGTGATCCTGCATCGCCCACACAACCCTCTACCGAAAAACAAAAGGATCTAAGCCGTGTGTTGGTGCAAGAACTGCTAGCCATAGGCATAAAAGATGCTGAATTGGACGAGCATGGATATGTATATGCTACTATACCTGCTACGAGTGATAAGCCAGTACCTGTGTTGTGCTATTGCTCTCACGTAGATACTGCGCCTGACTGTAGCGGTACAGGAGTAAAACCGATACTACATAAAAAATATGATGGTAAGGATATAGAATTGCCCGATGACCCTACAGTGGTGATAAGCACACATGAGCATCCGTACCTGAAGGAAAGAATAGGTGATGATATCATAACAGCATCGGGTACTACGCTACTGGGTGCAGATGATAAAGCAGGTGTAGCCATCATAATGGACCTAGCACAATACCTGATAGCACATCCTGAATTGAAACATGGTAAGATACGTATACTGTTCACCCCCGATGAAGAAGTAGGACGTGGTGTGGCAAAGGTGGATATGAAACGACTAGGTGCACAATATGGTTATACGCTGGATGGTGGCGAACGTGCGCATCTGGAAGGGGAGACCTTTAGTGCAGATGCGGTAACAGTGATATTCAAAGGTGTGAGTGCACACCCGGGTTATGCGAAGGGTAAAATGGTAAGTGCGATAAAAGCTGCGGGTGCATTTATTGATTCGCTGCCTAAGAACGAATGGTGCCCAGAGGTAACAGAAGGTATGCAGGGTTTTGTGCATCCGGTGCATGTAGAAGGGCAGCTGGAAAAAGCGACCGTGCAATTCATCATACGCGATTTCAGCACAGCACAACTGGCAGTACATGAGCAAAGACTGAAAGGACTGGTAAATGCTACTGTAGCAAAAATGCCGGGTATGCAAGCGGAGTTTATCATAAAGGAACAGTACCGCAATATGAAAGAAATACTGGATCAGAACCCACAAGTAATGGCACATGCTGCTACTGCCTACAAGCGCGCGGGTATGGAACCAATAAGTATGAGCATACGTGGTGGTACCGATGGATCGAGATTATCGTTCATGGGGCTGCCTTGTCCTAACCTGTTTACAGGAGAGATGGGCATACACTCTAAACAAGAGTATGTGAGCGTGCAGGATATGGAAAAGGCAGTAGAGACACTGGTGCATCTAGCACAGGTATGGGAAGAAAACAGTTAAACTTTATATTTGTACAATAAATAAGAGTAACAATGAATCCTCAATTAAAGACCGTATTACTGACAGTGCTGACACTCTCTGTGTTTGTAATAGCACTGGTGGAGCTGAGTGGTGTGAGCAGTACCGCATTGGTCAATAAATTCAAAAGCAATGGAACACCTGAGAGTGGTCCTGCTGTGGTGAATAGCAAAACCGGTACTGCATTTGTAGATGCCAGAGACCAGCAAGTGACCGGTATGCCTAAGACAACCATACAATTCGAAGAAACGAAATTCGACTTTGGTACTATAAAGGAAGGCGATGTGGTAAAGCATGCTTTCCGTTTCAGGAATACAGGTAGCAACCCGCTGATGATATCTCGCACCGATGTATCATGCGGATGTACCACACCATCATTCCCTAAAGAACCTATACAACCGGGTGGAGAAGGAGAAATAATGGTACAGTTCAACAGTGCGAATAAAAAAGGACATCAGGAAAAGAATGTACTGGTGCACTCTAATGCACAGCAGGAAGCGATGTCAATAGGTTTTGTAGCAGAAGTGAAAGAAAAATGAGCGCATTGAATCTACCCCTTATACGCAATATCAGGAATTACCTGTCGCTGATCAAATTCAGCCATACGGTATTTGCCTTGCCCTTTGCCCTAATAGGTTTTACACTGGCTATAGTGAGAGAGCATCAGCCGTTCTCGCTTAGGCTGTTCATGTTGATGTTATTGTGTATGGTGTTTGCACGTAGTGCCGCCATGTCATTCAATCGCTGGCTGGATAGACACTTTGATGCAAAGAATCCACGCACTGCCAAAAGAGAGATACCGGCGGGCATCATACCTGCAGAGCAGGCGTTGGCGTTTACCATAGTGAACTCATTGGCTTTTGTTACTACTACATGGTTCATTAATATACTGTGTTTTTACTTGTCGTTCGTGGCACTATTCGTGATACTTTTCTATAGCTATACTAAGAGAATTACAGCATTGTGTCATGTGGTGTTAGGTGTGGGATTGTCCTTGTCGCCTATAGGTGCATTTCTGGCAGTAACCGGTAGATTTGATATGTTGCCTTTGTTCTTTTCATTTGCGGTCATAACATGGGTGTCTGGTTTTGATATCATCTATGCGTTGCAAGATGAGGAATTTGATAAATCACAAAAGCTACATTCTATACCCGCGGCATTAGGCGTTAAAAATGCACTTACTGTATCTACTATATTGCATGTGTTCTCGGCATTGTTCATAATAGGTGCAGGGGTAAATGGACACTTCAATTGGCTGTACTGGGTGGGGGCAGCTTTTTATGTAGCCATGCTTTCTTATCAGCATATGCTGGTGAAACCTAATGATCTGAGCAAGGTAGGCATAGCATTTGCCAATACTAATGGCATAGCTAGCGTGATATTTGCCATCCTTACTATTCTTTCACTCCTTATCTGATATATATGAATATTGCATTGATAGGCTATGGGAAAATGGGACAAGCAATAGAGCAAATAGCTATACAACGTGGGCATAAGGTAGTGATGCGTATCAGTATTGCTAATAAAGCAGAGATGACGCATGAGGCATTGCAACAAGTAGATGTGGCTATAGAATTTACAAAACCTGAAGCTGCCAAGGATAATGTGTCTAAATGTCTGCAAGCAGGAGTGCCTGTAATCTGTGGTACTACGGGATGGAATGAAGGGTTGGCACATGTAAAGCTGCTTGCTTTGCAACATCATACAGCGTTCCTGCAGGCATCTAATTTTAGTGTGGGAGTGAATATATTCTTTGAGATTAATAAGCGCCTGGCAATGCTAATGAATGAACAGCCCGACTATAATGTTAGTATAGAAGAGACACACCATACCCAAAAGAAAGATGCACCTAGTGGCACAGCGATAACACTTGCAGAGGAGATATTAGAAAATCTACTGCGCAAAAAACACTGGACTAAAGACCATACTGATAACCCTGAGGCGTTTGCAATAGTTTCTTACCGTAATGAGAACGTACCAGGTACGCACAAGGTCACTTATAGTTCAGCGATTGACGATATTGAGATCATACATACTGCACATAACCGTGAGGGTTTTGCACGTGGGGCAGTTCTTGCTGCTGAGTTCATTGCAGGCAGGCAAGGCATCTACGAAATGAAAGATGTACTGGGGATATAATTTACTACATTAATATACCTGCAATTGTAGCAGACAGATAAGATGCTAGAGTACCGCATAGTAGCGCTTTCATGCCTAATTTTGCCAGATCGTGGCGACGCTCAGGAGCTAGAGCACCTATACCACCTATCTGCATACCTACGCTACTGAAATTAGCAAATCCACAGATAGCAATACTAATAATTAGCAAGCCTTTCTCCGTAAGAATAGGTACTGTTTTGGTAGTTAGGTTCTTGAAAGCCACAAATTCGTTGATGGTGAGTTTTTGTCCCAGCAGAGTGGCAGCACTATTTACATCTTGAGTAGGTATACCCATAGCCCATGCAAAAGGGTAGAACAATTTAGAGAAGATCATATCTAATGAGAGATTAGGATACAGATGTCCCAAGCCCCAGTTAATAAATGCTATCAGTGCAATAAAACCTATGAGCATGGCTATTACATTCATGGCTATTTTAAAACCATCAGCTGCTCCATGGCTTATAGCGTCGATGAGATTACTATACTGGCTTTTTACTTCCAGTTTTACAGTGCCCATTGTTTGAGATTCTTCAGTTTCGGGAAATACAATTTTTGAGATAATAAGCGCACCCGGTGCTGCCATCAAGCTGGCAGTGATCAGGTATTCAGGTCGGGCACCCATATTGGCATAAACTATAAGTATACCACCTGCTATACATGCCAGACTACCACTCATAGATGCCAGTATCTCGCTTTTGGTCATGGTAGGGAGATAAGGGCGGATCATTACCTGAGCTTCTACTTGCCCCACGAAAGCTGATGCTACGTTACTTAGTGCCTCTGCACCACTTACGCGCATGATGAAGTTCATAGCTTTCGCAATGACAGCAACTATGCGCTGCATAAGTCCTATATGATAAAAGATAGCAACAAGTACACATACTAAAATGATAGTAGCTGTGATATTGAATGCAAAAACAAAAGTGCCCGGCATACTATAGTTCACAATATTGCCTTTGAAATCTTGGGCCCCTATGCCACCATATACAAAACCTGCACCTTCTTTAGCAAAGCCCTCTATTTTCTGCATGCCCTTACCTAGTAGCTGGAAAAAATGAGTAACAGGAGGCACTTTCAGTACCATAACTGCTATGAAAACCTGCAAGGCAAGACCACTAAATACCAAACGCAGATTGATCTTTCTTTTATTATTTGAGAATAGAAATGCGATACCTAAAATGACAATAATGCCTATAATGCCCGTAAAACGTTCCATAAATATGTAAATAGTATTGAGCCAATGCCCAAGATAATTGATTTGTGAGAATATGAGAGATGTGTAGGGAATATTTAATATCGGAACATGAATAAGAAGAAAATGATGTATCGGGCTTATATGTTTTGTACTTTTGCAGCCCATGATAAGGATAGGTAAAATAGTGGCTACACATGGTTTGCAGGGGTCATTGGTAATGACCCACATTCTAGGGCATTCCAAATGGCTGAAAAACGGAGAAGCATTATTCATAGAGATGAGTAAGGAAAGTTATATCCCTTACTTTGTAGTGCAGAACAAAAGTGCCAAGCCCGATGAGTATGTCATCAATCTGGAGGACGTGAATACGGTAGAGTCTGCAAGAAGGCTTGTTGGTAAACATGTATATGCATCTGAGACTATTTTAGAGGCACATGCCAAGGATTCACCACTACTGTGGATGGGCTTCGTTGTTACAGATCAGACCAGTGGAGTACTAGGCCCTATAGACGATATGATGTTTGCAGGTACTCAATGGTTGGCAAGAGTCATATATCAGGGAGCAGAAATATTGATACCACTAGTACCGCAAATGGTAAAGAAGGTTGACCTGAAGAAAAAGACCATAGATGTGGATCTACCTGAGGGTTTGCTGGAAGTGTATTTAAAGAAATAAGTTATACATCGTTACATGAGAATTGACATCATATCTGTTGTGCCTGATTTGCTGAAGAGTCCCTTTGAGCATTCTATAATGAAGAGAGCTCAAACCAAGGGACTATTGGAACTGCATGTGCATGATCTGCGCGACCATACCCCATACAAACAAGGGCAGGTAGATGACTATCAGTTTGGGGGTGGTGCAGGTATGGTAATGATGCCTGAACCACTAGCCATATTTATAGAAATACTACAGAAAGATAGGAAATACGATGAAATAATATATATGACACCCGATGGTGGGCTTTTTGATCAAAAGGCTGCTAATACATTATCACTTAAGGAAAATATTATTATAATATGTGGTCATTATAAAGGTATAGATGAACGCATTAGAGAACATTATATAACTATGGAAATTTCCATAGGCGATTATGTACTGAGTGGTGGAGAACTGGCTGCAGCAGTGGTTGTAGATGCCATAGGGCGCTTGTTGCCCGGGGTGCTGAATGATGAAACTTCTGCTCTTTTTGACTCTTTTCAGGATGGGCTGCTGGCACCGCCTGTATATACCCGTCCGGCTGACTTTAGAGGATGGACTGTACCTGAAATCCTACTATGTGGAGATCCTAAAAAGGTGGACGCTTGGAGGCTGGAACAGTCGCTGAAACGTACCACAGAGCGCAGGCCCGGCCTTTTGGACGATACAGAAGCATAAGTAGCAAGTTTTTTTTTGTAATCATGAAAATTATTTTACCTTTGCAATCCCTAAATTTTTGAATGATGGACGCGATTACTTTTATACATGAGCAACTTACAGGAAAGAAGGATTTCCCTAAGTTTAAAGCCGGCGATAATATTACTGTTAATTATAAGATCATTGAAGGTGCAAAAGAACGTATCCAGTCTTTCAAAGGAGATGTTTTGAAGCGTCAAGGTAGCGGAGCTACACAAACTTTCACAGTACGTAAAATGTCTGATGGTGTTGGTGTTGAGCGCTTATTTCCTTTAATGTCTCCTAATATCGATTCAATCGTTGTGAACAAAGCAGGTCGTGTACGTCGTGCTAAATTGTTCTACCTACGCGAACGTTCCGGTAAATCTGCACGTATCAAGGAAAAGAAACAAATACATGCTTCAGCTAAAGCAAAATAGTAGCTGTACAAATGCTTATAGAAAAGGGATGCAATTGCATGCCTTTTTTTATGTCCTGAATAACAATTGCTAGTTGGTAAATGAATGCAGGATAGTTTCAGGTGTTTTCAACCAATTGAAGTTGTGGATCTTGATGGTGAATACTATACTCTTCTCCACTTGTTTATTACCGTAAACTGTTTTCATATAGTCGTTAAAATCCTGACTAACGATGAAAGGTAAATAAGCAGTAAACAGATCCCCGAAAATATGTACCTGTATCCCTGCATCGTACAATAATTTATTGCCACTTGGGTTTTGATGTTCTGCATTAGCAAAAGTGCCCAAGTCTAAGAATAGTCTTACGGGTATGTTGCCATAGGGTATATCACTTTCCAGATTCATAGCTAATAGCCAGTTATCAGTACGACCTATAGGGTTCAATGGGGTAGCTACTTTGAACCCACCTTCTTGGATTGCAATTTGCCTCATACCATTACCACTCATATCGCTGCGCCCTAGATAAGCATCATTATATAGATAGTTGTTTACTCCTGTATAGGTAGTATTCAGGTAGTAGCGGGAAGTAACAGAAGGATCGTTATTGATAGCAATGAATTTACCGGCAAATGCACGTACATATAGTGCTTTGTGTTTCTTGAAATAGTCAATTTGCAGATTGCCCTCCAGGTTCACCTTTGCAAAATCACTATTCATTTGTACATCTATACTATAGTTGAATGGATTGAAAGTGCGATTATTTTGATGCATATACACTACCTGTCCATATGCTTTTTGCTGCTGTTTGATAGTAGGGATCGAACTGCTATCTGCTAGTGCAAAATGATCTTCTGTTATGGAGTATGCTTTTAATAATAGTGTGCGAGTGATGGGGCTATGTGCTTCTTTTTCTTTAAGTGTAAATTGTAAGGAAGGTGCTACTTTCAGAAAACGTGCATATATTGCATTTTTCATGTTGTAATGGGTCTCATCATAGTTAAATGTCTTTACATCAGTTTGTAGCTGAATATTGTGGAAAGTAGTATGAGGAAACCAAACATAAGCTATAGAACCTAAGCCTGTAAATGTATTGGTATTGAAGGCATACATAGGTGCCAATGCAAAGCGAAAGCGGTTTTCAGGCATACTCAGATCATGTAGTAGCAGACCTACTTGAAAACCATCATATTGATTGTAACCGATAGCAGGCATTAAGAAGGCTTTTTCATTCCTGCTATGATTCATACCAAAGAATGGAGATATCTTGATACCCTGACGATGGAAGCCATGGCGGTAATAATAACTGTTCGCAGATTTGGTATCTGGTATCTTTTCAAATACTCGTAGCTCTGTCCAAGTAGCCGCTGTGGCTGGTAATGTTACATTGGTAAGCAGATCGAAGGGCATAGACCAACTGCTGGCCAGCAGGCTATCCTGCGAATATGCATCTATCCTTACAGGGCCGGTTATGGCACTTCTGTTATATACGGTAGCGGTTACAGTTCCATTGGCCTCAGTACGTGCACCCACTATGGCAAAGTCTATACGTTCATTAGTGTTCAATGCACCTTTGAAGAACCAATCCAGAGATTTGTCAGTATGTTTTTGCAGGCATTGTTGTAAGTCTGCAGGGTAAGGATGTTTATGTTTCCATGTTTGGAAATATTCGTGCATCCCTGCTTCAAAATGATCTTCACCCATATATTGTTCCAGCCATTCCATAAAGAGAGCTGTTTTATAATATACATCCCCACCATAATTGAGTTTAGTGAAATTGCTTGAAGTTTGTTCCAAAGCCTGATCAGTATGTTCTGCTGTAGACTGATAGAACAATACATTCTCTAAATTGATACTGACACTATTACGGGTAACAGTAGTTTTGTTGGTAGTATCAGCTTTTAGATCTTTCATGGTCTTATGTTCGTAGAATGAATTGATACCTTCATCCATCCATGCATGGTCGCGCTCATTAGATGCCAATATACCATAGAACCAATTATGACCGCCCTCGTGCACTATTACAGTTTGTAAGTTGCTCTTGGTGGCTGTTTTATCTATGATGGTTACGGTAGGATATTCCATACCACCACCCGCATGCATATCACCTTCTACAGCTTTGATGGTCTTATAAGGATAAGGACCTACCCATTTGCTATAGTGCTGCACTGTTTGTTTTAGATAGTCAGTGCCTTTCAGCCATATGGCTTTGTCTTGTGGTAAGAAGGCTGCATAAGTTGTGATGGGGTTGGTATTACCGGCTATAGAAACAGTATCCTTTCTTACTATCCAGCGTTTATCTGCAAACCATGCAAAGTCGTGTATGTTGTCTTCGTGAAAGTGAATGGTCTTTGTTTCTTTGGCACTTACTGGTGTACTTTCACTATATAATGTATCACTAGGTAATGCCAGTTGGGATAAAGAGTCCAACCATTTATTTTCAGCATCGTCAGTACAATTGCCGGTAGCCATCACAATATAATTCTTAGGTATGGTGATGTTGACATCGTAAGTGCCTATCTCACTGAAGAATTCTCCATCGTTCAGGTATGGTAGTGGGTGCCAACCTAAATGATCATATACAGCCGGCTTAGGGAACCACTGAGAAATGAAGTATGCCTGATCAGTATGTCCCAGGCGCGAAAAGACCTTAGGTATTTTTACTCTAAAGGGCGTAGCTATCTTGACTTGATGACCCGGAAGGATAGGGTTGGTCAATTTTAGACGAGCTACATCAGGTAGGTTATCAGTATTGACATATTCTACTTGTTGACCATCAACTACAAATTGAAGACTGTCTATATATCCACGATCTTTTTTAGGGGCATAATAAAAGTCAGTTTCTTTGTCTTGTGCCATCTGTTCTGCAAAAGCTGTATGGTCATGTTGATAGGCATTCGCCCATAAATGCATATATAGATACTCTAGTGTATCAGGAGAATTATTGATATAAGTTATCTCTTCGTATCCATGCAGGAAATGACTTTTGTCATCCAGACGAACATCTAGACGGGTATCCACATGTTGTTGCCAGTATTGCTGTGCATGCGAGCTTATAGAACACAGTATAAAAACCGGAAATATTAATAAATACTTCATGATGCTAAAATAGGAGTATAAATTGAGAGCAAAAACATTAATGATATTTATGTTATAAGATATTGGTCATTGTATGAAAGACCCATTTGCAGTACTTTGCAATAAACTTAATAAAAGATGATACGCGATACCGCCATATTCGAATTAGTACAAGAGGAGCTGGAACGTCAGAGAAGAGGATTGGAATTGATAGCATCAGAGAACTTTACCAGTATGCAGGTAATGGAAGCTATGGGTAATGTAATGGCTAATAAATATGCGGAAGGATATCCGGGGCGTCGTTATTATGGTGGTTGTGAGGTAGTAGATAAGAGTGAACAATTGGCTATAGACCGAGCCAAACAAATGTTCAATGTAACATATGCGAATGTGCAACCACATAGTGGTGCACAAGCTAACTCTGCTGTGATGCTGGCTATACTGCAACCTGGCGATACGATATTAGGGCTAGACTTGAGTATGGGTGGCCACCTTACGCATGGTTCGCCTGTAAACTTTTCAGGTAAATTATACAAAGCTGTACATTATGGTGTTGTAAAGGAAACTGGCCGAGTAGACTATGATATGATGGAGCAACAGGCAATAACACATAAGCCTAAACTCATCATCTGTGGTGCATCTGCATATAGTCGCGATTGGGACTATGCACGCATCAGAGCTATTGCAGATAAGGTAGGTGCATTAGTATTGGCCGACATATCGCACCCTGCGGGATTGATAGCGGCAGGTTTGCTTAGTAGCCCATTCGATCATTGTCATATAGTAAGTACTACAACACACAAAACTCTGCGTGGCCCTCGTGGTGGATTGATACTGATGAAGAATGATTTTGAAAACCCATGGGGACTAACAGGACCTAAAGGTGAGTTACGTACAGTTAGCCAGTTATTAGACTTGGCTGTTTTCCCGGGTACACAAGGTGGCCCACTAGAACATGTAATAGCTGCAAAGGCAGTCGCATTCTTTGAGATACTGCAAGATGAATTTAAGGTATATAGCAAACAAGTGATTAACAATGCGCAAGCATTGGCGCAAGCGTTTATGGCCAAAGGTTACGATATCGTATCAGGTGGTACAGATAACCACTTGTTATTGATAGACTTACGCAATAAAGGAATTAGTGGTAAGAAGGCTGAAAATGCACTGGTAAGAGCAGATATCACCCTGAATAAAAACATGGTGCCATTTGATGATAAGTCACCATTTATCACATCGGGTATAAGAGTAGGTGTGCCGGCTATGACCACCAGAGGGCTTACTGAAACACACATGCCTCAGATAGTACATTGGTTGGATAAGGTACTCATGTCGCCGGATGATGAAAAGTTGATAACAAAAACTAAAGATGAGGTGAATCATTTTATGAAAGGTTTTACTTTATATCCGGAATGGTAGTATCTCAGGTCTTGTTTTTGGTTAGTGTTTAAAAAGTACTGATATTTATAACCCGTAACATACATTATATAATAACTATGAGATTTGCTAAGGCATTATTGGCAATTGGGTTTGTATTACTACTAGGCAGTTTTACTACGGCTGCATGGGATCTTTTTGTAAGTAAAGAAGGTAATTTCAGGATACGTTTCCCGAAGGAGCCTAAGCAGGGAGAGAAGATAGTAAGTGGCTCTATTGGTCAGCTTAACGAGACTCATTATTTATATACTGTAGGTAAATTCAGAGATGATAACTTGACCTATGACGTAGGATTCGTAGACTATTCTGATACATTGATCAATACCAATTACAAACACGATCTGGTAGATACTTTTCTGAGCAGTGTGGCTTATTCAGCTGTTCATGATATACAAGGCAATGTCATTTCTCTTGAAAAGACCCACTACAAGCAATACCCAGGCAGGCATTTGAAAATAGACCACAATAATGGGGAGATGGTTGTGAATATGAAAATATATCTGGTAAAGAGTCGTGTGTATTATCTGGAAGTACGTTGCAAACCTGAAAAGGAAAAGAACCCTTCTATTGGCAACTTCTTTAATTCCTTTGAGATCATCAAGCCCTAGCACCTTAAGGGTAATTTTTAGCATATCTTTTGCGTTATCGTTATATAGAAGCGTGGCAAACAAGCTATTTTTGTACTATGCGTTTACATGTGGGTAAATTTATGGATAGGGCTATGTTAGGTATGCGCGGTATTGTGTTGTTATTATTGATACTGCTAAGTACTGATGCCATAGCACAACAGAAGAAGCCACTAAAGAAGGAAGTCAAGATAGTTTCTATATATGATGTAGACACACTTAAAGAACCCATCCCTTTCAAAAGACAGATATTCCATGATAAGATAGACAAGGAGCAGGCCAAGGCCGATGCCTATGATGGTAAGACCGATAAGATAGTAGGCTTTGGTGGGGATACTATTGCAGCCCGACTGCTGACACAAGCAATACTGAAAGACATTGACCACCTGCAGATAATGGTAGAGAATCTTCCACCCATATCTATAGACCCTGTCGCTGAGAATCAAAGAAAGATACGCTACCTGAATGCCATCTGCTCATTCGTGCGTAAGTACAATAACGATACCAAGACCGACCCTGTATTTTATAAAAAAGCAGTTGCCAATTTCAGAGGTATGATCTTGGCTCATCATGAGTTGAAGCTGATGGCCTATGTAAAGAACAATGTCAATATCTATTCCATATTCAATAACGAACTGCTGGAAGGATACCCTGATGTAAAAAGCTACTTGTATACAGAAATGGGCAAGAAAGAACCTGTACTGATGATACGCCGACTGAGCGAATATGCCACAGAGCCTTTTGCACCTGAGATAGTTGCCAATGCTGCACCATTGGTACCTAATGAGGTTTTTAATTATGCTACATCTTCAAATAGGGCATTGAGTAGTGCAGTGCGAAATAGCAAGGATACATTGGTACAGACTATAGTGCTAATAGCTGATAGATCTAAGTCGCCTCTGAAGGCACTGCCTTTTATGGGCAACATCTATCGTAAGAAGATGACTTTGGCACAGGTAGATTCCATCACAGGCAATCGTGATCTGTTCTTCCGTAGTCTGGTAGATCTGAAATTACAGAATGACAGTCTGGGAAGTGCATCCTACAGCGATGAGCTGGCTTACCGATCTAAGAACTATATACGCGATATGAATGATCTGCACGAGTCGAAGGACGAAGTGCGTTTCAAATGCCTCGAGGGGATGACACCACAACAGATGTACTACCTGATGGTATACGGACAGGACGAGATATACACCAGTAGTTTCCTGGGCACATTCAAACGCATGATGGACAGCATGAAGAACATGCATGGTAATGAGTTACTTGATACCATTCACCATGATAAGTTCAGAACATTTATACGTATGTGCGCAGGCTATAACACCCTGCGTTCTTTCCTGAATAGTATGGAGGAAGACAAGCGTAGCAAACTGATGAGTGACTTTATAGCCGGGCTGGAGAAGGGTAAGGAAGATGATCTGGAGGACGCAGTAGATGTGGCCGATGCCTTTGGAAGTATAGATGATACTGCACTTGTGTCATTCCTGAAGCAGCAAGTAAAACTGAACTACGAACAATCTTATGCCAAGAAGAGCAAGAAAGGGGTTATAGTATACGGCCTGTTGGCTACGCTTTTCCAAGGGGCTGATAGAAGCGAGAACGATGAAGCAGCCATGCAACAATCAGAGAAGCTGGGGCTGCCGCCTATCAATATGGTTCCATATAAGAATCTGGTTAAAGACTCTGTGGTATACGAGCAGTTTTTCTTTTTTGGTGATGAAGATGGTAAAAGCTCTTACGAGAGTTTCCTCTCTAATTTCAAAGAGAATAAGGGTAAGTGGAAGATATCGACCGATAAGTATTGGAGTACTATCACATCTACTGTAGGTAAAAAGGTGGTCATCTTTGCAAACCTGCCCCTGAAAGAGCCTGAGGACGAAGACGCACAGAACGAACTCTGCAAACACTTGTCTGATACGGGCATACATCCTACCATCATAGTACATAGAGGCCATAGCTACCACCTGCCTATAACGCTGGATCATCTGGATGAACATACCAAGATAGTGGTACTGGGCTCTTGTGGTGGTTATCATAATCTGGCATTGGTATTAGACCGCTCTCATGATGCACATATTATATCGTCCAAACAAGTGGGTACTATGAGTGTGAACGACCCTATAGTTAAAGCTATCAACGATCAACTGCTGGTGGGTAATGATGTGAACTGGATCAGTATATGGAAAGACCTGAGTAACTACTTTGAATCAAAACCTGCTATCAGAGACAAGTTCAATGACTATGTACCGCCCCACAAGAATCTGGGCGCTATATTCATCAAGGCTTATCGCCATCTGTCCAGCGCCGATGCTACTGATAAGTAGCTTAAAGTTTTGTAACTTTAGATATGTCTAAGATACTACTGAAAACAATTCATACCTATGCTCCTAAGAATGTAAGTAAGGATAAGACCAAGAAGAAACTGGAAGTAATACTAAAGGAACTGGACGAACTTCAGAACCTGCTGTATGCAGAGAAGAAGTATTGCCTGCTGATGGTGATACAAGGTATGGACGCATCGGGTAAGGATGGACTGACCAGAGATGTATTCACCTATATGAACCCGCAAGGCGTATCGGTAAAGCCTTTCAAAGAACCTACAGACGAAGAACTGTCTCACGATTTTCTCTGGAGGATACACCAGCATGCTCCTGCCAAAGGTATGATACAAGTATTCAACCGATCGCACTACGAAGATGTGTTAGTCACCCGTGTACATGGCAAGGTAGATGAAAAGACCGCCAAAGCCAGAATGACGGCCATCAACGATTTTGAGCGACTATTGGTGCAACATAACAATACACATATTCTCAAATTCTACCTGCATGTATCGCATGATGAACAGATAAACAGACTGGAAGAGCGACTGCGCATACCCCAAAAGATGTGGAAATATAGTGAGGAAGATATAGTGGAGTCTAAGCATTGGGATAAGTATATGTGGTGCTATGAGGATGTTTTCAATCATTGCAATGAAGTACCCTGGCATATAGTACCCTCAGACCAGAATTGGTACAAATCTTACATAGTAGCTAAGACCCTACGCGATACCCTGAAAGACCTGAATATGAAGTACCCAGGTATGAAGAAGTAATGTATTGGATATGTATTTAATGTGTTTGGCATTTTCATATCAAATAATTGTCTTATAAAGATAATACTACCTATTTCTGCGTCAAACTATCACAACTAATGCCCACCCCCAAAAAGTGGATATCTTTATTTGCATACCCCTATCCGCATTTCGTACCTTTGTTAAGTTTTCTGGGCCTTTTGTTGCATCCTTTGTCCCTAATACTGGTTCAAAAAACCGGAAAAAAACAAAAAAAAGCACAATTTTCACACAATGCATTGATTATCAATCAATTATATTGTGCTATACCTCAAAAAGCACAACAAAAGCACAACGATAGCACAATAAAAGCACAACGAATGCACAACGAAAGCACAACGAAAGCACAATGAAAGCACAATGAAAGCACAATTGATTTTTGCGTTAGTCTCTCATATAATTAAATGTGCTGCATATGTTCCCTACTCCATTCTGAATGACCACATTCATCACATTCCCCTTGAATGTGTATAATTTTTCGGCCAACTTTTATCATTTGGTTTAAATTTGCACATTATGCCTGCTGCAACAACTGTTACACATCCCGCCTGGCTCTTACTCGAAGACGGCACTCTATTGAAAGGAAGATCTTTTGGAGCCAAAGGTACCGGTGGCGGAGAAATATGTTTCAATACCGGAATGACCGGCTACCAGGAAGTATTTACCGACCCATCTTATACCGGACAAGTGCTCATCATGAACAATGCATACATAGGCAACTATGGGGTACTGGCCACCGATGTTGAGAGCGATAGGGTAACTATCAATGCACTGATCTGCAAGAATCTGTCTGCACGTTATTCTCGCATGATGGCCGATGACAGTCTGGATGACTATCTGATAAAGAACAATATAGTAGGTATAGCAGATGTAGATACTCGTGCTCTCGTACAACATGTACGTAGCAAGGGTGCAATGAACTGTGTAATATCGTCTGTAATAAGTGATGAGGCAGGGCTGAAAGCAGAACTGGCCAAGATACCTAATATGGAGGGGTTGGAACTATCGTCACAAATAAGTACTAAAATTCCTTACACACTGGGTTCGCCTAATGCACCTATACGCATAGCTGTGCTGGACTTTGGTGTAAAGAAACATATACTGGAATGTCTGGTACAGCGCAATGCGCATGTAAAAGTATTCCCTGCTAAAACAGATGTAGCCACAATGCAGGAGTTTCATCCGCATGGTTATTTTGTATCTAATGGTCCCGGCGATCCTGCATCTATGGGTTATGCCATCAGTACAGTAAAAGATATACTAGGCACAGGCAAACCGTTGTTTGGTATATGTCTAGGGCATCAGCTACTGGCATTGGCCAATGGTATCAGCACCTTCAAGATGCACCATGGTCATCGCGGTCTGAATCATCCGGTAAAGAATCTGATAACAGGTAAGGCAGAGATCACTACGCAAAATCATGGTTTCGGTGTGCAGCCTGAGTCAGTAAAAAATGCTGATCATATAGAAGTAACACATGTGAATCTGAACGATAATTCAATAGAGGGTATACGTATGAAGAACTATCCTGCATTCTCTGTACAATATCATCCTGAGAGTACACCGGGCCCGCACGATAGTCGTTACCTCTTCGATGATTTCTTGCAGATGGTAGAAAAGAGCATGTAGCAGCCGTTTATAGGTACTGTGGGGTTTACGAACCGTAATTTTTACTTTCACTTTTTTGATTTTTAGAAATGACCAAAGAAAAAATACTGATCGTAGGTGCTTGCGGACAAATAGGCGTAGAGCTGACACTGGCACTGAGAAAACTATATGGTAACAGTAATGTAATAGCTACTGATATACGAGAAGAACATCCACTGCTTACCGGTACCGGCCCATACATCACACTGAATGCTATGGACGGTGCAGCCATGCTGGCCATAGTGAAGAAAGAAGGTATCACACAAATATATTTGCTGGCAGCACTGCTTTCTGCCACCGGCGAGAAAGACCCTAAGCGTGCCTGGGATATCAATATGCAGAGCCTGACCATAGTACTGGACATAGCTGTTCAAGAGAAACTGAACAAAGTATACTGGCCTAGTTCTATAGCAGTATTTGGCCCTACTACACCTAGAGATAATACCCCTCAACAAACCGTAATAGAGCCGCGCACCGTATATGGTATCAGTAAGTATGCAGGCGAATTGTGGTGTCAATATTATAACCAACGTTACGGACTGGATGTGCGCAGTATACGCTACCCGGGCCTTATAAGCTGGAAGAGTGAACCCGGTGGCGGCACTACCGACTATGCAGTAGAGATCTACCATCAGGCATTGAAGACAAGTAAGTACACTTGTTTCCTAGCAGAGAATACCTACCTGCCTATGATGTATATGGATGATGCTATACGTGCTACCATAGAACTGATGGAATCGCCGATAGAGAAAATGAGAACACGTATGTCTTACAACATAAGTGCCATGAGTTTCTCTCCTAAAGAAATAACAGCTGCTATACAACAGCATATCCCCGATTTCAAGATAGACTATGCACCAGATTTCCGCCAGCAGATAGCAGACGGATGGCCTAAGAGCATAGACGATCTGGCTGCCCGCAACGACTGGGGTTGGAAACCTGACTTCGATCTGAACCGTATGTCGAAGGATATGCTTACCCGCCTGAAAGAGAAGATGCAGTTAGTATAATATCCTTTTATAATCTTGCACGTTATGGCTAAGCCTATAATGGTAGTACTCACAGGTGCCGGCATTAGTGCCGAGAGTGGCTTGCGTACTTTCAGAGATAGTGATGGACTATGGGAAGGATATAATATAGAAGATGTGGCCACTCCACGCGCCTGGCACCGTGATCCGCAACTGGTACTTGATTTCTACAATATGCGCCGTAAAGGAGTGCTGGAAGCTGAGCCTAATGCTGCACACAAAGCACTAGCTGCATTAGAAGTGCATTATGATGTGCGCATTGTTACCCAAAACATAGATGACCTACATGAGCGAGCGGGTAGTACCAATGTACTACACCTGCATGGAGAGATATTCAAGATGCGCAGCGAGCGAAATGAACATATACAATATCCCATAAAAGGTGACATACAACTTGGTGATACTGCTGAAGATGGTGCACAGTTGCGTCCACATATAGTATGGTTTGAAGAACCTGTACCTATGATAGAAGCTGCTATCCCTATTATGGATAGTGCAGCTGTTTTTGTACTGGTGGGTACATCGCTGGTAGTATATCCTGCAGCGGGTTTGGTAGACTATGTAAGACCCGAAGTGCCCAAGTATGTAATAGATAAGAAGATACCTCCTGTGAGTCGTTACCGAAATGTGATACCTATAGAAAGCACCGCTACAGAAGGTATGATACAACTAAAAGATCTTCTTCTTAAATAGAGGAAGGTGTATATCAGATAGCCTTAGTGATATTACATAGATGAGGGCAGGAAGCAGTTGATTCATTACCCTGTCTTGCGATGTGTTCAGGTGCCAGTCCAGACCTTGTGGTGTGATCACATATACCATCATATAACCCAATAAGCATAGCAGTATCAGCCACATCTGTTTGTGTGGCATTTGTCTTTTGATAATGCTTACCAAGATGTACAAGTAGAATGCATAGGCAGCGACTCTGAATTTCTCTTGTACATTCTTACAGAAGTATTGGTATATGAGTTGGTACCTATCTGCTGATGTCAAGAGCTTTAGGGTATCATGACCTTGTTTGCTTACTATGTCATTGGCACCTGCATAGCCTATTTTGAATATCGATACAGCCAATAACGGTAAGGCTATACCGGCAATAGTATATTTGATATGAGCTTTGTTAAATAACAGTGGTAGATAGAATAGCATGTAGAGGAAGGCGAGCATGATACCCTCGTTCTTGGTCCACATACAGCAGCCAATAAAGAACGCCGCTAGGGTGATGTACTTCTTGTCTGATAAATGGTTTGCACATATAAGTGCAGTCAGAAAAAAGAAACTCAGCAGTATATCTGCATACTGAGATACACCTTGGTACAAGTAGAAAGTGTTCTGTGTAAAGTAGATCAAGACTAGAGTTGCTACTACTAGGTTCTTTTTGAGGTTCTCTACAAATATCAATACAGGTATAGATAATGTAAGGAATATACTGACTGTAAAGGGTATCAATAGTATGCCACGATGTGCACATAGACGTATACAAAATCCAAGGAATGAAGGCAGCCCTAAAGGGTAGTCGGGGTGGTCGTTCTCAACATTGCCTTGAAAAGTACGGGACTATATTTGCCCATCTGCCAGATAATGGGCGCGGTGGTTCCAAAGTGCCCATGCATCCCAGCCACCATACTTAGAGGCTAAGGGATAGGAGTTGTATACCATCAGAGACATGCAGATGGCCAGTATAGTAAGCTGCCACCAAGGTAGCTTGTTAATAGCGTTGTTGTCTGCCCATAGCCACTTGAATACAGCTACAAGTGATAGTGCTATTATAGGCACTATCAACACAAAGGACAGATGTATTATCAGTAATAAAAAGTACATGATACTACAGCAACCCATAGCCATACCTAAGAACAATATGATTCTATTGGACGCTTGCATAGTTTACTTACAACTTAATATATAGTGATCGATAGAGTCTTTATTTTCCCATAGTATTCTGCGAGAGCCTATTAGCGAATGCAGTACAGAGTCATTTTCTTGTAGGCTGATGATGGTCAAAAGGGTATCGCAGGGGCTGGTACAAAAGGATACTTGATGACTGACAAGTAGATATCGGCTCATAGCATGGCTGTGTTCCAATGCCTGCGATTCATTGTAGTTGATACGTGTATGGGGTTTCAGTACATGAGCTATACCGGATAGGCCTTTGCGCAACTGGTCAGCTTCTTTATACTCAGTATTGTTCTTTCTGCTATGGAGAAACACAGCCACCATTGCAGATAATAAGAGGAGTATTACAAGAGTCACGCTTTTCATGTGAAACTAAATTAATACTTCACTTCCAATTCCACCATTTTAATTTTTCGGGGTCTCTTTTTTCAGGAGGCGTATCGGCATAGTACACTGCACAACGGAAAACATAGAGCAGGCAAGGATCTTGTACAACACCGGCAAACTTGTTGCTGGCATCGTATAGATCTTGCGGGTCTTTATACTTTAATTGAGATACAGAAGTATATCCAATATTCCAGAGGTCATTAGCAATTGAGA
Organism: Bacteroidota bacterium; assembly: GCA_037144255.1. GTDB lineage: Bacteria > Bacteroidota > Bacteroidia > Chitinophagales > Chitinophagaceae > JBAWXE01. The sequence continues at coordinate 29,563 of JBAWXE010000017.1, forward strand.
TACCCACACCGGGAATTTGGCGAAGATCTTTTATGGCTAGCTCTTTGGTAGTGGCCATAGTGAAAAAATTTAGGCCTGCAGGCTGAAAAGACTATCTACGAATTCTGCTTTGTTGAATATCTGCAAGTCTTCCATTTTCTCACCCACGCCTATATACTTTACCGGTATCTTGAATTGGTTGGCAATAGCCAATACCACACCACCTTTAGCAGTGCCATCCAGTTTGGTAATTGCAATGGCAGTAACATCAGTAGCTGCAGTGAATTGTTTGGCTTGTTCTATAGCATTCTGTCCGGTGCTGCCATCCAGTACCAGCAGTACTTCGTGTGGGGCATCTGGCATTTTCTTAGCGATGACACGGCGAATCTTGCCCAGTTCATCCATCAGGTAAGACTTATTGTGTAAGCGGCCTGCTGTATCTATTATTACCACATCTGCCTCGCGCGCCATGGCACTTTGTACCGCATCGAAAGCTACGGAACTAGGGTCGCTGCCCATTTCTTTCTTAACGATAGGTACACCTACACGCTCACTCCAAATAGTCAGTTGGTCTACAGCTGCAGCACGGAAAGTATCAGCCGCACCCAGTACTACACTTTTACCATGTTTTTTAAAATTATAGGCCAGTTTACCGATGGTAGTGGTTTTGCCTACACCATTTACACCTACAACAAGAATTACATATGGTTTTTTACCCGCTGGCAGGTCGAAAGTTTCGAATTGGTTATTATCAGCAATTGTGAGCATTCCCATGATCTCTTCCTGCAAGATTCGGTTGAGTTCTGATGTACCCAGATATTTGTCCTTAGCAACACGGTCTTCAATACGTTTGATGATAGCAACAGTAGTATCTACACCTACGTCGGCACCTACCAGAGCTTCTTCTACCTGGTCAAGAACCTCTTCGTCCACCTTGTCTTTACCGGCAATCGCTTTGGTGATCTTTGAAAAGAAACCTTCTTTAGTTTTTTTCAGCCCTTGGTCCAGAGCTTCCTTCTGTTCCTGTTGTTCCTTATTACGTTTGAAGAGTTTATCGAAAAAACCCATGTTGGTTGTTTTGGGAGTTGCGAATTTACTGAATTAAAAAGAAAGAAGCTTGTCTATTACAAGTAAGAGGATAATATAGCGAATATATCAACTATTGATATTTTGATAGTACTACACATATAGTATAATATATATATAATTATAGGACAACTATCCTTTCATTTAAAGAATTAAATAAGGGTCCTGAGTTATCTATTTTTGTTTTATCAGGTATATTGCCTGTACTTTATTCTAAATCATTTCAGCATGTCTTTTGTTTTTGAACCCATATTAGGAGAAATATCAGCACTTACTATTAGCAGCCCAGACTTGGACAAATCATTATCCTTTTATAAGCAACTAGGGTTCAAGGAGATCATGCGATTTGATTTTCCATTCCCATGGATACAAATAACAGATGGTGCATTATTGATCATGCTGAAGAAGAGCGATAATCCATATATAGCGTTGACCTACTATGTAAAGAATATAGAGAGTTTGGTGTCTACATTAGAAGCAAAGGGTGTCAATATTTATGAAAAGCCTACACCATCGGACATGGTGAAAAGGCACTTAATAAAATCGCCTGATGGGGTCAATATTAGTTTGGTGACTTATATGGAAGGGTTTCAACAACCAGCAGGACCTACCATGTTGACCATGCCACAAACAGATTATTTTAATCCGGACAAGTATGTTAATAAAGCGTGTGGAATGTTCGGTGAATTTGCTCATCCTGTAATAGATATGAATGCTTCGATCGCGTTTTGGGAATTATTGGGTTTTAAAGTGTTGTCAAAATTTGAAAGCCCTTATCCATGGGCTATTATATCTGATGGGTTGAGTGTAGTAGGGCTGCATCAGTCTACCCATTTCTCATATCCTGCAATGACCTTTTTTGCTTCTGATATGTTAGATAAAATAGAAGCTATCAAAGCAAGTGGTATAGATTGTTACGATGAGTCGCGAGGTGCCGGAAATTTGATACTTACTACACCGGAACAGCAACATATTTTCCTCTTTAAAATGGGCATGTAAATACGGAAGGAATGTGCATATATGAATGATTGGAGTTGTCCGTATTGGAAACAGGTCGCTTACTGCTAAGTAAATTGATTACAATTAATAAATAGTATTTAGTTTAACTTATTTCTTTTTATTAGTTTTTCTTTTAGCTATAGTGATAGGAGCATCAGTATATGAAGCCTCTTCAGTTTTGGTGGAATGAGCTACAAGACCATTTAATTTGTTGATCTCTTCTTGTGTTAGGTAACGCCACTTGCCGGGCTTTAGATCACCCAACAAGACATTCATGATACGTACCCGTATCAGTTTTGTAACATCGTAACCCAGATATTCGCACATGCGGCGTATTTGCCTGTTAAGCCCTTGGGTAAGAATGATGCGAAACTTTTTATTCCCCTCCTGACGCACGAAACATTTGCTGGTAACCGTATCCAGTATAGGGATCCCGCTAACCATTTTGCGAATGAATTCGGGTGTGATAGCCTTGTCTACTGTAACGATATATTCTTTCTCATGATTGTTGCTGGCACGTAAAATTTTATTGACAATGTCCCCGTCATTTGTAAGAAAGATCAAGCCTTCTGATTCTTTATCGAGTCGCCCAATGGGGAAAATGCGTTTTGGGTAATTGATAAAATAGATAATATTGGTTTTGTCTTTAGGATCAGTAGTAGAAGTGACGCCAACAGGTTTATTTAAAGCTATATAGATAGCTTTCTTCATTGTTTTGATAGGCTCACCGTCAATTTCTACTACATCGCCCGGAGATACTTTATTGCCTAATAATGCCAATTCACCATTGATAGTGACACGAGCTTGTGCTATCAGTTTATCAGCCTCTCTGCGAGAGCAAAAGCCTGATGAGCTGATGTATTTATTGATACTGAGTGATTCGTTATTATCTGTGGTTTTCACAATTGTACTTTATGGTGCGAATGTAATACTGAAGCGTGTAGTATGGAGAATATATTAACTGACATGTTGCTATTAATAAAAATATAAATAATGTAAATATATATTGTATCTAGTGTGTTTCAAGATGTATACTGATCTTAAGCCATTTTTATGCTTATTGAAATTATGATTATTCACAATTATTATATAAATTTGTTAATAAGTAGTTAATCAAGTTAATGATTGGTTAACAAATTTGTTTTAAAAAATGATTAAAAAACATCTTATGAAATACACACTACGGTTTTCAGCATTGTTGGTAGCTGTTGTTTTAGAAAGTTTTATAGGTAGCGTAGATGCTCAGCCTAAAAAAGCAACAGAATCAGGAGTGAGCATTAGTGCTAATACAGAAGAGTTTACAGCAAAGGGAAAAGTAGCATTTATTGCAAAATCGAACAAAATGGGAATAGGATTGAAATATGTATGGCAGAAAAATGGAACAGTGGTGGGGGATAATACTGCAATCTATAATGATAACAATGTAACTGAACAAGATATTATTAGTTGTGCTATTGTAGACAATGCTACCGGTAATGCTATTCAAGAAAGCAACGAGATAGTATTAGGATTGCATATACAAGCAAGTCCTTCTTTGATGATAACCAGTGCATCGGGAAATAAGGTGTATGAAGGTAACTCTGTGGTTTTTAAGGCGATGCCTACAAATGGGGGGACAGCACCTCAATACCAATGGATGAAAAATGGAGTAACTATATATGCCAGTGGAGAAAGTTATACAGATAATGACCTGAACGATGGAGATGTAATAGCGTGTATGCTGGTGAGTAATGATCCCGAAGTAACAGAGCCAATAGTAATGAGTAATAGTGTAACAATGACTGTAGTATCAGGCCCAGCGCTACACATGAATAAAGAAATCAAAGAAGTTAGATATACACTTAAACACTAAAAATAGATCACCATGCTAAATCCACCATTCTAATGCTCATCAGCTTTTTATTATTGCTTAGGCTGATCAGGTATGTACAGCAAAAGAAAGCAGAGCGCTTTCTGAATTAATATTGCCTGTAAACTAATAAGCAAAGCCTTAACTGCGGAAGAAAAGGCTTTGCTTATTTTTATTTCTATGACCAATAAATTATTGTTTGATAAGACGTTGAGTCATTACCTCTGTACCACAAATTACTTTTATTAAATAGATACCTGCAGCTAAATCTTTCACAGGTACTACTACTTTAGCCGCAGCTAATTCGCCGACATTTACATTATACACTTCCTGTCCATTTACCTTCAGAACAGATATTGTGCTGTTGCCTTTTTGTGCGGCTGTAAAACTAATTGTTGTTTGTGTAATAGCTGGATTAGGAGTTGCAGTTACAGTTAAAGAAGAAGTAGTTTTGTTTGAAGTAGCAACAATACCAGTAGTGGTATTTGCTTGGGCAATAGCACCATTCAGGGCGAAACGACCCTCTGCTTGAGATAGGCTATCAGCCGTAACATCGAAAGAATATGATGTACCAGATTGCAGAGTGGTAACAGTATTCAGGAAGTTATCTGTAAGATATAAAGAGTAGTTAGCAGGCAAATCCATACTAGGAATTTCGATAGAGTACGTTTTTTGAACTGAAGTTTTAAATCCTAATGGAATAGTCATGTTATTTACAAAAGGGCGAGCATCAACTGCCAATTGTTTATTATCTGTAGATAATGAATAGAAGTTAAGAGTAGGATTTGAAGCCTTAGCACCATCAAAATTATCTTTTATTGTAGAAGCATTATCATTGAAAGAAATAAACATTCTATCCCAATAAATACTTCCGTTATCGCTTGTTACTTTGAATTCAACTACATTGTTTGTGCTGCTAGTAGTTCTAAAAAGACCATCTCCGTTGGTATTTACCTTGTCAGATTCGTGGAAAGTAAGATTTCCATTTGCTGCAGCATTTACTACAAATGCAGCCCCTGAAGGCAAATAATAAACATTAGATGCGCTAGTGATATGTTGTGTGATATATGCGCCAGAAGTACCAGCTTCAGCATCCCATACATAATATGCAGCACCATTGATGATACCTGATTGATAAGCATTATACATAATATTGCCTAAGTTGACAGTAGAAGGGTATGGATTACCGATAATATTGCAATTAGAGTTTGGGCCTTTTATTATAGGGATATTGACTGTTCCGGTATTTACTCTGCCGATCAAACGTAGTTTTGAAGCACTAGGATTGTATGTGCCGCCATTCAAACCTTCTCCTTTGGCACCTCTTACCAAAACTCGGATACCTTCAAAAGGTTTCCAACCGTTAGCGCCACTAGTAGCATTAGCTGAAGTAAATGCTACCCATCCCGGATCGTTGCCATTAGCTCCAGGATTCAGATTGCCGATTAAAGGATTATACCAGAATGCGGATGCATTATTTGTTTGGGTAGGAGTGAAGCCGTTAGCTGCACCGCCTGCGCCTGTAACATCAATTTGCGGTATCAGTTCTTGAGCAAGAGAAACTGTGTCTTTGTAAGGGTGACTGAAGAAACGATACAATCTTTTTCCTTCAGGTATAAAGCGCTCTTGAATCACTTTACCGGATATTGTACCATTTGATATGGCTCCTATACTACCAGTTCCGTTTGAATCTGAAGCCAAAACAAGAACATCATTTGTATTCAATGTACCTGAAGTAAGAGTGAGCATACCTGTAACTCTCAAAGTGTCAGTAGTATTAATTGTTACACCTGAAGTATTGTTTACTTGAAGATTTGAAACAGAGCCATTGCCTGTAACAGTTTGAGCACTATTGCCATTCAAAACTACAGTGCCATTACCAGCTACAGTGCCATTGATTACGGCATTGCCTGTAACATTTACTGCGCTGTTACTGTTTACTGTGATGCTTGCGCCAGTAGATACAGTAAAGTTTGAATATGTTGCGTTTACACCTGTAGAAATAATTGGTTGATTAGTAGTAGTAGGTATTAAAATTGGAGTTGTAGCTGTTGGAACACCACCACACCAGTTAGCCGGATTATTCCAGTTGGTATCAGCAGCACCAGTCCACACATTAGCAGTAACTG
>JBAWXE010000018.1:0-33553 GCA_037144255.1 Bacteroidota bacterium
TTGTAATAATTTTGCAGCGTCTTAACGCATTTTCTAACTATACAAATATTTTCCGCAATGGCGTTCGATCTTGATCTGATAAAAAAACTGTACCAAAATTTACCTGAGAAAACAGCTGCTGCCCGCAAATTATTGGGGCACCCGCTTACTCTAGCCGAAAAGATCCTTTACTCGCATATGCATGATGCTACCATGCAAGCATATGAGCGTGGTAAGGCTTATGTAAATTTCTCGCCCGATCGTGTTGCGATGCAAGATGCCACTGCACAGATGGCATTGCTTCAATTCATGACATGTGGTCGTAACCAAGTAGCTGTACCTAGTACAGTACATTGCGATCACCTGATACAGGCAAAGACAGGTGCTGTTACAGATCTGGCAACTGCTAATGATGTGAACAAAGAAGTGTACGATTTCCTGGCTTCTATATCTAATAAATACGGTATCGGTTTCTGGAAACCTGGTGCAGGTATCATTCACCAAGTGGTATTAGAGAACTATGCTTTCCCCGGTGGTATGATGATAGGTACCGATAGTCATACGCCTAATGCCGGTGGCTTGGGTATGGTGGCTATAGGTGTTGGTGGTGCCGATGCTGTGGATGTAATGGCAGGATTACCTTGGGAACTTAAAATGCCTAAACTCATAGGTGTTAAGCTCACTGGTAAAATGAGCGGATGGACTTCTGCAAAAGATATTATTCTGAAAGTAGCAGGCATACTTACTGTAAAAGGTGGTACTGGTGCTATAGTAGAATATTTTGGCGAAGGTGCTGATAACCTCAGCTGTACAGGTAAGGGTACTATATGTAACATGGGTGCTGAGATTGGTGCTACTTGTTCCATATTCGCTTACGATAACAAAATGGCTGATTATCTGCGTTCTACCAGCCGTGCTGATGTAGCTGCTCTGGCCGATGGCGTAAGAGAACATCTGCGTCCGGATGCTGAAGTATATGCAGACCCTGCTAAATACTACGATCAACTGATAGAAATAAATCTGGATGAACTGGAACCTTATGTAAATGGTCCTTTCACTCCTGATCTGGCTACACCTATCAGCCAAATGGCTGAAGCTGTAAAGAAACATGGCTGGCCTGATGCGGTAGAAGTAGCCCTCATAGGCTCTTGTACCAACTCTTCTTATGAAGATATCTCTCGTTCTGCTTTCATTGCTAAGAATGCAATGGACAAAGGACTGAAAGCTAAAAGTGAATTTACTATCACTCCGGGTTCTGAAATGGTGCGTTTCACCATTGAGCGCGATGGTATGCTGAAGACTTTTGACAAAATGGGCGGTGTAGTATTGGCTAATGCTTGCGGCCCTTGTATCGGACAATGGGCTCGTCATATAGACGATCCTAAACGTCAGAACACCATCGTTACTTCTTTCAACCGCAACTTTGCAAAACGTAATGACGGTCTGGCTTCTACTCATGCATTCGTAGCATCTCCTGAGATCGTTACTGCTTTTGCTATATCCGGAAGTTTATCTTTCAACCCTCTGAAAGACAAACTGAAGAATGATAAGGGAGAAGAAGTAATGCTGGATGAACCAAAAGGTCATGAATTACCACCATTAGGTTTCTCTGTAGATGATCCCGGTTATCAGGCTCCTGCTGCCGATGGCACTAAGGTGTCTGTAGCTGTAAAAGACGACAGTACACGTTTGCAATTATTAGCACCATTCTCTGCATGGGAAGGTACAGACATCAAAGGTCTGAAACTGCTGATAAAAGCTTACGGCAAATGTACTACCGACCATATCTCTATGGCCGGACCATGGTTGAAATTCCGTGGTCATCTGGATAATATCTCTAACAACATGCTGATAGGCGCTATCAATGCCTTCAACATGGAGACCAACAAAGTAAAGAACCAACTTACAGGCGAATATGGCGAAGTACCTGCTGTACAACGCGCTTACAAAGCTGCACATATAGGCTCTGTAGTGGTAGGCGATGAGAACTATGGTGAAGGTAGCTCTCGTGAGCATGCTGCTATGGAACCTCGTCACTTAGGTGTTCGTGCTATCATCGTACGTAGCTTTGCTCGTATACATGAGACCAACCTGAAAAAACAAGGTATGCTGGCACTTACTTTTGCCAACAAGGAAGACTACGATAAGATACAAGAGAATGACAGCATAGACATTACAGGTCTTACCACTTTTGCAGAAGGCAAACAACTCACTATGGTATTGCACCATGCTGATGGTAGCACAGATAATGTACTATTGAATCATACTTATAATGCACAACAGATCGAATGGTTCAAAGAAGGTGGAGCACTGAATGTGATCCGTCGCGAATTTGCCAGCAGATAATTTGCGCCTTAACAACATAAGAAAGCCACACTATATAGTGTGGCTTTCTTATTTACCCTATCTTTATACTATACACTTATGAAACTATTGCTTAGCATATGCCTCTTACTACTTCTCTGCCTCTCCTCACAGGCACAGGTGAATTTAGTTCGCAACCCAAGTTTTGAACAGCATTCACAATGCCCAAATGCATACGATCAAATTAGGTTTGCAAATTATTGGTCTCCAATTGATACCGATAACTCTCATCCTATATGTTCACCTGAATACTGTAATATATGTGGTGCTGGAGTAGCAGGTAGTGTTCCAAATAATGGATATTTTTATCAGTACCCTCGCACTGGAGATGGTATGGCACAGGTACAAATGTTCTATGATGAAAGTATAAGCCCCCCCCTGATAATTTATATAGGGACTATCTACAAGGGAGGCTGTATCTGCCATTGATAGCAGGCAAACAGTACTGTGTAACATTTTATACTGTGCTGGAAGAAGTATCAGACTATGCCATAGCCAATATAGGAGCATATCTGGATAATGGCAGTATAGATAATACAGACTCTGTAGGATGTGCAGCACCTAAAACCACCTATACACCACAAGTAGAGAACACTACCATTATTTTTGATACCATGCACTGGGTAAAGATAGAAGGTACTTTTACAGCAAATGGGACAGAGAAGTTCATTACCATTGGTAATTTTCATGATAAAGCCCATACCACTTATGTACCTTATATCAGTCTATGTGGCTGTGGCTATGCCTATTATTTGATAGACGATGTAAGTGTAATAGCTAGTGATGCCATAGCCTACGCAGGGCATGATACCATAATAGGAGTAGGAGATTCTGCCTATATAGGTCTGCATGATGAAGCTATGCCCTGCACATGGTATTTGCTAGGTAATAGCACCCCAATAGATAGCGGTGGGGGTATATGGGTAAAACCTACCACTACTACCAGCTATGTAGTAAAGCAAACACTATGTGGTGTATCTACTTACGATACTGTAAAGGTGATTGTATGGCCACAAGGAGTAGCAAATGTATATGGTGCTAATTATGCAAGAGTATATCCTAATCCTGCTATTGATAATGTTACATTCAGCTATGCTATACCTTATGTAACTAACAGTCTAGTAATCACAGTCACTGACCTCATGGGGCAGGTAATACAGACTTTCCAGCTACCTGATAAGTCAGGGCAGCTACAATGGAGTACTCCTACAATCCCTAACGGCTTGTACCTCTACAAGCTCACAGATCAAAACAATGTGCTACAAATAGGCAAGATCACTATACAGAGATAATGTCTCTTATAGCTACCGATGCTACTACTGCGCCAAATGTAGCCGGCAGGTAGGATATAGTACCATAGGCCGATTTCTTATAGGGGGTATTCGTGGTCATCATCAGCGATTCCTTGATAGGTTCTTCCGGCGAGAATACCACTTTCACTCCTTTATATATCTTTTCTGCTTTCAGCATCTTACGCACTTGCTGTGCAAAAGGACAATTGTATGTTTTAGATATATCTACTACTTGCAGTTGAGTAGGGTCTAGTTTACCACCCGCCCCCATAGAGCTTACAAAGCGCACCTTCTTATTCCATGCTGCTTTAATAAAGGAGAGTTTAGGTTGTATACTATCTATAGCCTCTACTATATAGTCAAAAGGCTGTTGCAGCACTTCTTCCACCATAGTAGGTGTCACAAATTCTTTGATCACATGCAGTTTCAGCTCCGGACTGATACTCTGCAATCTCTCTGCCATGATATCAGCCTTGTACTCCCCATGATTGGTAGCCAATGCAGGTAATTGTCTATTTCTATTGCTCGGGTCTACTACATCCCCATCTACTATGGTCATCTCCCCTACTCCTGCTCTGCATATAAACTCTGCTGCAAACGAACCTACCCCACCCATACCCACTAACAGCACATGTGCTTTCCCTAGTTTATCTATATTCTCTTTCCCTATCAGCAATTCAGATCTGGAAAGCCATGCAGTGTCATTCATGATCAAATACTTGTTTGAAATTCTTGTTTACTTGTTCTATCACTATTTCTATGCTCACTCCTAATATACTTGCTGCTGTTGCATACACATCCTCTATACTCACATCACTATCATCTGTCTCCAGAAAGAACTGATCGGGGTATGCCAGCACCAGCGACTCTTCAACACTTGTATTATTCAGGAACAAGGCACTACCAAATGACAGATAGTGTCCTTTATCTAGCAGTTGTTGGGCCAGTCTGGCATTCCTGTTATAACCATGCATTACAGCAGCCTGTCCAGCGGCATGCTTGCGTAGCAGTTGCATCACTTCATCATAGGCCTTTACACAATGTATGATCAATGGCTTTTGTACTTCCTTAGCTACATGTATCTGTGCTTTGAATACTTGTTCTTGCAACAGCAAATCATTACTCACTACTTTATCCAGCCCACACTCTCCTATGGCATAAACATTAGGCAATGATGCATATTTGCGGATTTCTCCCAGCGCATGGTCTATATCTATACCTGCCAAGTACCATGGGTGCAGACCTATAGAACATGGCATGTTATTTGTAGCTATACTATAGTGATGGTAATGATTCACTATCGCAAAGTCTTCATCCTTTGCAAAACCGTGTGTATGTATGTCTATATATGTACTCAATGCAATGCTAAAGTTCGAAAAATAATTAACAACCCATTAAAAGAAAACATTTATTTATTGCTTATCTTCACAATTGGAAATTCCTGCTGATGAAACCCCTGTATGAGTTTAAGAATTTTATTGAATGGAAAGCCTTTGGCGTTTGTAGCGCTATAGGCGAGAAATTGGGCGTGGCTACCTCCCGCATCAGGCTTTGGTTCATTTATATCTCCTTCATGACACTCGGTTCTCCGCTTATCGTATATATGATCCTTGCCTTTTGGATGAATATGAAACGTTATATATGGATGCGCCGTCGTAATCCACTACGCTGGTTATAAGTTACTTACAAAATCTCCGCTCATCGTAGTTCAATAAATTCTATTGCGTATCTTTGCGCCGTTATCTTATTGTTTTACCTCATCAAAAAGCGAAGTACACCATGCCAGTGTTACATAACCGCATCAATAATGAGGAACTGAAGGCCTTACTGTATCAAGAAACAGAAGCCCGTACTACAGTTTCCTTTTACAAGTATTTCTCCATAGCAGATCCTGTTGCTTTCCGCAACGAAATTTATACCCGACTTAATGAACTGAAAGTCTTTGGTCGCATCTACATAGCCCACGAGGGTATCAATGCTCAGATCAGCGTACCCGAAAGTAATTTCAATGCTTTTCGCGATGTGCTCTATTCTTATCCCGAACTGAATGGCATTCGCTTGAATATAGCTGTAGATGACGACGGAAAGTCTTTCTGGGTACTCAGAGTAAAAGTGCGTCCTAAGATAGTTGCAGATGGTATCGATGACCCCAACTTCAACCCTGCTAAGACAGGCAAGTACCTCAAAGCTCAGGAATACAACGAACTGTCTCAGCAGCCCGATACCATTATTGTAGATATGCGCAACCACTACGAATACGAGGTGGGCCATTTCCAGAATGCCATAGAAGTACCTTCCGATACTTTCCGCGATCAGCTGCCTATGGCCGTAGATATGCTCAAGGATAAGAAAGACACTAACATCATCATGTATTGCACCGGTGGTATACGTTGCGAAAAAGCCAGTGCTTATTTGCTGCACAATGGCTTTAAGAATGTATTCCATGTAGAGGGTGGAATTATAGAATATACTCGCAAAGCCAAAGAGCAAGGCTTACCTATTTTGTTCAAGGGCAAGAATTTTGTTTTTGATGAACGCTTGGGCGAACGCATTACAGACGATGTCATCGCTCAATGCCATATTTGTGGTAAACCTTGCGATACACATACAAACTGCAAGAACGATGGTTGTCATCTCTTATTCATTCAGTGCAATGAATGTGCAGCCACCTACGATGGCTGTTGCAGTACAGAATGTCAGGAAGAATTACACTTACCTCTGGACGAACAAAAAAAGCTTCGTGCCGGCCGCGAGAACGGACCTATGATCTTCAACAAATCAAAAGAACATCCGCTACGCAAACACCGCAGCGAATGGAAGGCTCCGGACAATTCATAAGATTAGAACTTCATATAATTCAAAAGGAGAGCAATTGCTCTCCTTTCTAAGTTCCTTCATAGACTTCAGTTATAGGGACTGACTTGTTCTCTTCTTAAACTTTAATGTATCAACAAACAAAACATTAAAATTTTACTATTTTATAGCGTAGTAGTATTGTTCAGTAAATCTATTACAGCCTTTCTATTTATACAAAAGCGACTAACAAACGGTCGAAAAAACTAACGAACGGTAGTTTTTAGCTCATTTTTGTCTAAAATGAAGGAATTACACATTGTTACTTATTTATATTCATCATCTCAAATTAGCTTTATCATTATTCATCGAATAGATGATTTCGGTATTGTTTTTTCATGAAAATATCGCTTACGTTTGTAGCCTAAAATCAGAAAATTCATGCCGCAATCAGTTTTTGACCACATGCAGCAAATGGGACATGAGCAACTAGTTTTTTGTCATGATCCTCATTCAGGTTTGAACGCTATCATAGCTATTCATAACACTACTTTAGGGCCTGCCCTCGGTGGTACTCGCTTATGGAACTACAATAGTCACGAAGATGCTATTATCGATGCCTTACGCCTCAGCCGCGGCATGACTTACAAAGCTGCTATAAGTGGTTTGAACTTAGGTGGTGGTAAGGCAGTCCTTATTGGCGATGCTGCTACTATCAAGTCAGAATCTCTTTGGCGCAGATACGGCAAGTTCGTAAACTCCCTTAATGGTAAATACATCACGGCAGAAGATGTGAATACTTCTGCTCCCGATATGGAACATATAGCTCTGGAAACAGAATTCGTTACCGGTGTACCTGAGTACATGGGTGGTAGCGGAGACCCATCTCCTTTCACAGCTTATGGTGTATTCATGGGTATGAAAGCGGCTGCTAAGAAGACTTGGGGTAATGATAGCCTTGCAGGTAAGAAGGTATTGGTACAAGGTGCAGGTCATGTAGGCCAGTATCTGGTAGGCCATTTAATAGAAGAAGGTGCTAAAGTATATCTGAATGATATCAACCAGGAAAAGATCAAACAAACTGTAGAGAAATTCCGTTCTGTAGAAGTAGTACCTAGCAACGATATCTTCAATCTGGATATGGACATCTATGCTCCTTGTGCATTAGGTGCTACTGTCAATACTGAGAGCATTGCCAAAATGAAATGCCCTATCATAGCCGGTGCCGCTAATAACCAATTGGCCGATGAGAATGTACACGGACCAATGCTGATAGAAAAAGGCATCCTCTATGCTCCCGACTTCCTGATCAACGCAGGTGGCCTGATCAATGTTAGTGCAGAGCTGGACGGTTACAACCGCGAACGTGTAATGGGTAATGTAGAAAAGATCTACAACCGTACATTAGAAATTTTTGCACTTTCAGAAAAAGAAAAGATCCATACTCAGGCTGCAGCCATCCGTATAGCTGAAAAACGACTATCGGATATCGCCAATGTGAAGGCTCGTTTATAAAGAATCTTATGATGCCTCCTTCGGGAGGCATTTTTCTTTTATTTTTGCACTTGATACTCTATAATTTTGAACAATTTCACCCCAATTGTATTATTATAACTTTATGAGCCAATTACAACTACCTAAACAGACCAATTTTTACAAAGGAAAAGTACGCGATGTATATACTATCGCAGATAAATACATGGTAATGCAGGTGAGCGACCGCATATCTGCATTCGATGTAGTGCTACCCCGCCCTATACCTTACAAGGGACAGGTACTGAACCAAATAGCAGCTCAGTTTCTGGAAGCTACTAAGGATATAGTACCTAACTGGGTCATCTCAGTACCATTGCCTAGCGTTACTATAGGTTACAAATGTGAAACTTACCCGGTAGAAATGGTAGTGCGGGGTTACCTTACAGGTCATGCATGGCGCACATACAAGAGCGGCAAACGTGAACTCTGTGGTATACCATTACCCGAAGGAATGAAGGAGAATGATAAATTCCCTACGCCTATCATCACTCCTACTACCAAGGCACACGAAGGTCATGATGAAGATATCTCTCGCGAGGAGATCATTCGCACAGGTCTCGTTTCCGAAAAAGAATATGAACAACTGGAAAAATACACTCTAGCAGTATTTGAACGTGGCACACAAATAGCCAAAGAACGTGGCCTCATACTGGTAGACACCAAATATGAATTCGGTCATATAGATGGTAAGATTTACCTGATTGATGAGATACATACTCCCGATTCTTCTCGCTACTTCTATCTAGAAGGCTTTGATGAACGCCAACGTTTAGGACAAGCACAAAAACAATTATCTAAAGAATTCGTTCGCGAATGGCTGATGGAGAATGGCTTCCAGGGTAAAGACGGACAAAAGATACCTGAAATGACCGATGCAGTAATAGCAGGCATCTCAGAACGCTATATAGAGCTGTTCGAACAAGTAACCGGTAAGAAATTTGTGAAACAGGATATATCTGATGCACAAATGAATGAAACACTGAAACAAGAAATCGCAAAGCTGCTCGCATAAAGAGCACTACTAATTTATATTGTATGTCTACAACAGAATCAACAGCTCGTGTTATTCGCTCGCCTCGTGGCAGCCAGCTTACTTGTAAGAATTGGGTCACAGAGGCTGCTTACCGAATGATACAAAACAATTTAGACCCCGAAGTAGCAGAACGCCCTGAAGATCTGGTAGTATATGGTGGCATCGGTAAAGCTGCTCGCAACTGGAAAAGCTTTGATAAGATACTGGAATGTCTGAAGAACCTGAACGAGGATGAGACCCTGATGGTACAATCAGGTAAACCGGTAGGTATACTACGATCTCATAAAGATGCGCCTCGAGTGCTGATAGCAAATTCCAATCTTGTTGGTCGCTGGGCTACATGGGAAGTGTTTCGCGAACTGGAAGCCAAAGGTCTGATGATGTACGGACAAATGACTGCAGGTAGCTGGATTTACATTGGCTCTCAGGGTATCGTACAAGGCACTTACGAAACTTACTTGTCTCTGGCCAATATCAATTACAAAGGCACATTGAAAGGTACACTCAATGTAACAGCAGGTCTCGGTGGTATGGGTGGTGCTCAGCCTTTGGCCATCACCATGAACGAAGGTGTATGCCTCGCTGCTGAGATGGAAGAATGGCGTATCAAAAAACGTATTGAGACGCGCTACTTAGATAAGTGGACCAACAATATAGACGAAGGTATAGACTGGGCATTACAAGCCAAAGCCAATGGTGAGGCTGTTTCCATAGGTGTTTGTTGCAACGTGGTAGACCTGCTGCAACGCATGATAGACCGCAACATCACTCCTGATACATTGACCGATCAAACATCTGCACACGATGAACTCATAGGTTATTTCCCTGAAGGATTAAGCGTTGCAGAAGCTAACACGCTTCGCACTGCTAATCCTGATGAATATTGCCGCCGCTCATTAGATACTATGGCTCGCCATGTAAGGCAAATGCTGGAATTACAAAAACGCGGTGCTATTACTTTCGATTATGGTAATAACCTGCGTGGCCAGGCTCACGACAAACGTGGTGTTACCAATGCCTTCGATTTCCCTGGTTTCGTACCCGCATATATCCGCCCATTGTTCTGCGAGGGCAAAGGCCCTTTCCGTTGGGTAGCACTCAGCGGCGATCCGGAAGATATTTACACCACAGACCAGGCTTTGAAAGAACTGTTCCCCGAGAATACAGGTCTGCACCGTTGGCTCAATATGGCCAAAGATCGTATCGCATTCCAAGGCTTGCCTGCACGTATATGCTGGCTGGGCATGGGCGAACGTGAAAAAGCAGGTTTGCTCTTCAACGAACTGGTACGTACAGGTAAAGTAAAAGCACCTATCGTTATCGGTCGCGACCATCTGGACACGGGTTCTGTTGCATCACCTAATCGTGAAACTGAAGCTATGAAGGATGGTAGTGATGCTATAGCCGACTGGCCTATACTCAATGCATTGATCAATACTGCCGGTGGTGCCAGTTGGGTATCTTTCCATCATGGTGGTGGTGTAGGTATGGGTTACTCATTGCATGCCGGTATGGTGATAGTGGCCGATGGTACTGCCGATGCCGATGTGCGTCTGCGTCGCGTGTTGCATAACGACCCTGCTATGGGTGTTCTGCGTCATATGGATGCAGGTTACAAAATAGCAGAAGATACCGCAGAAGAATTTGGATTGAATATTTGGTAGTTAAACATATTGTATGGCTTATAGAATAGGGCAAGGAATAGATTTTCATCAATTGGCAGAAGGGCGAGAACTGTGGTTGGGTGGTGTACTCATTCCTCATCATAAAGGTTGTGTAGGACATTCAGATGCCGATGTATTATTACATGCCATCTGCGATGCAATGCTGGGGGCTATTTGCCTGGGCGATATAGGTCAGCATTTCCCCGATACAGATGCCACTTATAAGAACATTGACAGTAAGATACTGCTGAAGCGCTGCTACGAACTGGTACACGCCAAAGGTTACCATCTGGTGAACATAGATAGCACCTTGCTGTTACAGGCTCCCAAGATACGCCCTTATGTAGCCCAAATGGTACAGACCATAGCCGCTATAGTGCGTCTGCACCCCGAGGATGTATCTGTAAAAGCCACTACCACAGAGCATCTTAGCTTTATTGGTCGCGAAGAAGGGGTAGTTGCTACTGCCAATGTCCTTTTAGAGAAATATTAAACCGATTTAACCTATAATAAGGCTCAATGCGGTTACGGCATTGAGCTATTTTGCATACCTTTGCACCTCTAATTTTAGTATGCAACACATTCGTAATTTCTGTATCATAGCCCATATTGACCACGGTAAAAGTACGCTGGCCGACCGCCTGTTGGAATTTACCAAAACCATCTCTGCCCGCGACATGCAAGCGCAGGTATTAGACGACATGGATCTGGAACGTGAGAAAGGTATCACCATCAAGAGCCATGCCATACAGATGGATTATGAGTACAAGGGACAGAAGTATATCCTGAACCTCATTGATACTCCCGGTCACGTAGACTTTTCTTACGAGGTATCACGCGCATTGGCAGCCTGCGAGGGCGCTTTGCTGCTGGTAGATGCTTCGCAAGGTATACAAGCACAAACAATATCTAACCTATACCTGGCTCTGGAGAACGATTTGGAGATCATACCTGTTATCAATAAGATAGACATGGATGGTGCCCGTATTCCTGAGACCATGGATCAGATAATAGATCTGATAGGTTGTAAAGAAGAAGATATAGTACTGGCCAGTGGCAAATCAGGTATAGGTGTAGAGGAGATTCTCTCTGCTATTATAGATCGTATACCTGCGCCTAAAGGCAATCCTGACGCTCCATTACAAGCAGTTATCTTCGATAGTGTGTTCAACTCTTTCCGTGGTATTATTGCTTACTTCCGTGTATTCAATGGCACACTACGCAAGAACGACAAGATCAAATTCATACATACTGATGCCGAGTATATAGCTGATGAAGTAGGTATCATGAAACTGGCTCTTACTCCTAAACAGGAAGTAAAGGCAGGTGACGTAGGCTATATCATCACAGGCATCAAGAATGCCAGAGAAGTAAAAGTAGGTGATACTATCACCACTATTGCTAACCCTACTCAGGAAATAGTAAAAGGTTTCAAGGAAGTGAAGCCCATGGTATTCGCAGGAATATTCCCTGTAGAGACAGATGACTTTGAAGATCTGCGCGACTGTATGGAGAAGCTGCAACTCAATGATGCATCTCTTACTTACGAACCTGAAACATCACAAGCATTGGGCTTTGGTTTCCGTTGCGGATTCCTGGGTATGCTGCATATGGAGATCATACAAGAGCGATTGGAACGCGAGTTCAACCAAACAGTGATCACCACAGTACCCAATGTGAGCTTCCATGCCTTTACTACCAAAGACAAGGATAAGTGCATCATAGTGAACAACCCTAGCGAGATGCCGGACCCTAGTAGTTTGGATCGTATCGAGGAACCATTCATTCGTGCACAGATCATTACCCTACCCGATTATATAGGCAATATCATGAGCCTTTGTTTAGGCAAGCGTGGTATCCTTATCAATCAACATTATCTTACACCAACACGAGTAGAGCTGATATTTGAAATGCCACTTACCGAGATCGTATTTGACTTCTATGATAAATTGAAATCATCTACTCGCGGATATGCATCATTCGATTATAATCCACTCGACTATCGCGAAAGCGATATCGCTAAGATGGACATCCTATTGAATGGCGATACGGTGGATGCCCTAAGCGCACTCATACACCGTAGCCGCGCTCAGGACTTTGGTCGCAAACTCTGCTCCAAATTGAGAGAATTGTTGCCTCGTCAGCAATTCGTTATTGCTATACAAGCTGCCATAGGTGCTAAGATAGTAGCCCGCGAAACCATCTCCGCAATGCGTAAGGATGTAACAGCCAAGTGTTATGGTGGTGATATATCCCGTAAACGTAAACTGTTGGAGAAACAGAAAGAAGGCAAGAAGCGTATGCGCCAAATAGGTAACGTAGAAATACCTCAGGAAGCCTTCCTTGCTGTATTAAAACTAGACGAATAATTTTAATATCTCTGAATATCCCTAAAAAAGGTTGCAATATTTAATTAGTCCCGGTTGCCTCAGGTAGCCGGGATTTTTAGTTGGTGAATTTGCCTCGTCCTGAAAAATGATTACATCTGTCAGAGATAATCATAATATTCATATGCAAATGAAACATTAATTTATTATTAATACAATATAAATGTTACATTCACTCAAATTTTATTTAGGTTACAATGGAAATTTAAATGATTGATATTCAAATAGTTGTGTCGATTCAAAGGTTACATTTAGGTTACAAAGAATGTTAGGCAGTAAGTTTCGTGAATAGTAAACTCCATAATCAAATAGCAGCTTACAAATGCAAGATACAATAAGAGGATAGGGCAAAACAAATATAATTTACTATAAAATAGTAAATACCTTATGGGACTATACAACTAGCTGATAATGAAATTGTACTTAATGAATTATATATAAGCTTACCATTTGAAAAATCTTCATAAATAGAGTTATTACTTACCGGAGATCCATATACAGCATAATAAGCAGTAGAGCCTGAGGTAAATCCGATATTATATAAATCTCCAGCAGGTACATAGAAAACAACTGAAGTAGCATTTGCATTAATAGCCTTAGAATAAGATAATAGATAATTTGCAGGGTTGCTATTGACTGTTGAATTACCATTAACAAATATCATTATACTTCTAGCTCTAGTATCAGCAGCAAAAGTAAAAGTAAGAGTATCGTATAATGCAGCAGTTACAGAACTAGCTGTAAAAGTTAGAGGAGCAAAATTTGCAGTAGCTGAAAGTTTGATATCTCTACTGAGAGTATCTCTAATAAGTTGTAAGTCTTGAAATTTGCTATCACCATAAACAATACCGGAATTAGTATCATGTGCAGTTAGAGTATAGAGACCAGTAATAACGCTATCGAATGAATAATAACCATTTGCATCTGTAGTTACTGTACGTATAGGATTACTTGAAATAGATACTTGAATACCTGTAAGTCCAATTAGGACCTTACTCCCATATTGATCAAACAATGAAATATGTCCATTAATACTTCCTACATAAGCAGGGCCGGGCAGGCCATTAGTGCCATTAGTGCCATTATTTCCAGCAGGACCTGTGTCACCTTTTTGGCATGAAAGTAAACAAGTAAGTAATACAACAGTAAGAACAGCATTCAATGATTTCATAATATTTATTTTCAATGTGTAAACTAGTGATAATTATACAATATTATAGACATTAAAGCTTATCAAAAGTTTAAATATTTTCACAAAAAGAGAAAATAGTTAACCAACTGAAGTGATGAAAATGCAAGAGGGCTTCCGAATGGAAGCCCTCTTGCTTGTATGATCATATTTGATTGTCTTTGAATTATCTAACAAGTAATAACTCACCTTTTTCTTCCAGCACCGGACCTTCATTACATTGGTAACGAACGAAGTAGTAGTAAGTACCAATATCCTGAGCTACACCATTGTAAGTACCATCCCAACCGAAGTTCTCGTTATTGGTTTCGAATACTGTTTGACCCCAACGGTTTTGGATACGGAATACGCTGATATCGTGGTGACCACCAGCTAAACTATGGAATACATCGTTGATACCATCGTTGTTAGGAGTGAATGCATTAGGGAAATGCAGTACACAACAAGAGTTCAGAGTAGTCATTGGAGTTGTTTCAGTTGAAGAACAACCCCAAGGATCTGTAACAGTTAATGAAACAAAACCTGTAAACTCACCTTTACCGTAAACCTGAGGTTGGTTATTAGCATCGAAGAATTGTGTAGGTAACCAAGTATAAGTATAACCAGGATTCACACTATGTGCTTGCAATAATATAGAATCTCCAGGACAAATAGAGGTAATATTACTAGCTACGATAGTTGCATCAGGTAATCTGTGTACTTGTATAGTATCTAATATTAGATTAGAGTTACAACCATTGTATTGAGTGTATACTTTCACTATGTGTTGTCCATAATCTGTGTTATGCCAAGCCAATCCGAAAGGACCAGCAGGTTGTTGTTCGTAGATGGTATCACCACCAGCAAAATCCCATACATAATTCTGAATGTTAGTGCTTGAAGAACTTAACTCAACATTCAATGTTTGATCGATACAAACATCTTTCTTGGTACTCATTGTGATCACCGGTTTGTATCTGATGCGAACGATCTGAGAATCCAAAGGACTTACACACTGACCGTTATGAACAATTAAGTAAACATAAGAAGTATCAACGTTATCGAAACGAACCTGAATTGGTCCCATACCGCTACCACTAATCAGTGTACCACCGAAAGGCACAGTCCAAGTGTATTGGAAAGTAGGATCACCATTACCAACATAAGCGAATGTTACAGTGTCATGCTGACAGATGTAGTTAGGGTAATTGCTTACAATACCATTAGTAGGAGTTAACAATACATTCACATCAATTTCTTGGCGAGGTTTGCTGATACAACCAAACTGAGAAGTTTCATCCACCCACCAACTTTGAGTACCGGCGGCGGTAGTAGTAGGTGTAGGCACTGTTGTGCTACCTACACCACCAGTAAGAGTGGTATACCAATGCAGTACATCACCGGCAGCACCCACAGTAGCTATCAATGGTGCTGGAACATCGCCCGTACAATAACGTATAGGAGTTGTAACGGTAGGAGATGGAGGAGTAGGATTTACTACTACAGTTATTGAAGCGCGATCACTTTCGCAACCATTCACTATCTGACTAACATAATATGTAACGATACCCGGAGTAGCTGTAGAAGGAACAGGAGGTATTGTAGAACCATTACCACCAGCAGGCAAAGTATACCATAAAATGTTAGGGCTACCTACTACAGACAGCTGAGTAGGAACATCACCCTGACAATAAGTATAAGTAGCCTGTGTAGGTACCGGAGCAGTTGGTTTAGGATTAATAGTAACTGTCATGATAGAGCGAGGTCCTTCGCAACCATTTACTGTCTGAGATATATACCTTACAAAGAAGCCAGGTACTAAAGTAGACGGAGTAAATGAAGGTTGACCAACACCACCTGTAGCAGTTGTATACCAAAGCAGGTTAGACGCATTCACATAAGTTGACAGATTAGGTATCACATCGAACTGACAGAATACTAAGTTAGGATTAGATACTACAGGTGCAGCCGGTGATTGTGTTACCAATACAGTAGTAGTAGCCGGCAATGAAGGGCAACCATTTACCGTAGCTATAACAGAATAAGTACCACCATCGGCAACAGTGATATTATTGATATGCGGGTTCTGAGTATTGGCATTAGGTAATATTGTACCAGTAACAGCCGGAGTAGGTCCAGACCAAGTATAACCACTAGCACCAGTTACTGTAGAAGCAAAGAGATTTAAAGTAGTAGTACCTACGCCAGTACATAATGGTGTATTGCTGGTAGCAACCGGTGCAGCAGGTATAGGTTTTACAGTTACAATAGTTTGTGCAGCACCTACTGAAGTACAACCCGGTAATACTGTAGACTTAACCGTGTAAGTATAAGTACCTGCAGCAGTGATCAAGGAACCAGGTATGGTATCGTGAGTAGAAGTAGTAGTGGTAGTATAACCAGCAGGACCAGTTCCTGTCCATACATAAGATACACTTGATGCAGGAGCAGCAGGAACAACTGTGGCGCTATTCAATACGATATCAGAGCCTAAGCAAATAGGACCATTGTTAGTAACACTAGCAGGTGTAGCAGGAATAGCCTGAACCTGAAGTGTTGTAGTGCCCGGAGCAGAAGTACAACCATTGACAGTAGTAGTTACTGAATAAGTACCTGCGTAAGTCAATAATGTATTAGCTATACTAGGCTGTTGAGCAGAAGCACTAGGTGATAATGCATTAGTTGCAGCAGGAATAGGACCAGACCAGTTGTAATTGGTAGCACCCGGAGTTGCAGGCAAGCTGAACTGAACAGGAGTACCTACACATACCGGACCATTATTAGTAGGTGTAGGTGTAGGTGGTATTGGATATACTACGACCAATGTAGTGCCGTTGAGTGAAGTACAACCATTTTGAGTAACATTCACAAAATAGTAACCTGAGAACCCAACAGGGGCATTGAGTATTATTGGATTCTTCAAAGTATCGTTAGGATCGATAATAGTATTACCTACCGGAGGTAAAATTCCAGTACCTGACCAGTGGTACTGTATACCAGGACCTGAAACATTTGAAGCATGTAAATTAATAGACTGACCAGCACAAATAGCAGAAGGTGTGCAAGTAGCAACCGGTGTAGCCGGTACCGGATTTACAATTACGGTAACCTGACTAGGTGCTGAATTACAACCATTGAAAGTAGTATACACATTATATACACCACTATCAGCTGCTGACGCATGGGCTATGTGCGGGTTATGAGTATTGGTATCAGGCAAGATAGTTGCATTGACAGCAGACGATGGGCCATTCCAATGAACTGTAACACCTGCTACACTGCTAGTATCATTCAACTGTAAGAAATCACCGGCACATACCGGACCATTACCATTGTTATAATTAAGAACCGGTGCAGCAGGCAGAGGATTTACAATAACAGTAACGGAGTCAGAAGCAGATTTACAACCATTTACAGTAATAGATACTGTATAAACACCCGCACAAGCAAGTGTGGCATTATTAATTGTTGGATTCTGTGCAGTGTCATTAGGATAAGTACCCGGAGCTATGCAAGGACCAGACCAAGAATATAATGCACCTACAGCAGTGGTAGCAGCTCCCAGATTAATAGTTCCTTGCTCACAAACCGTTACAGTAGAAGCTGTTACAGTAGGAACAGCAGGTACAGGGAATATGAATACTTTAAAGGTATCCGGCAATGAAGTACAACCTGTATTTGTGTCTGTAACAGTAACTATATACAGACCGCTATCCGGTGAATTTGCAAAATTGAAATTGATGAATGAAGAAACAGTATCACCATTAATATGGGCATGACCTGCAACAGGTACTGTCCAATGATAAACAGGTGAAGCAATGAAAGAACCCAAATTAGTAGTGATAGATACACTATCAGCACCACCATTACAAGGTAAAGCACTATGTGCCACACTACCTGAAATAGTTGGTACAGCCGGACCAAATACTGTCACATTAACACTATTAGAACGACATTGTGTAGCCTGACTGATAACATATATTGAATAAGTAGCAGCAGATCCGAATCCAATATTAGGTATCACTATTTGTCCGGACGCATTAGCTGTAAGACCCGTAATAGTTTGAGGACTACCACCAGTGATCGTATATACTACATCGTATAATTGACCGGAAATAAGACCAGTCAATGTAACAGTACCATTACCTTGGCAAATTGTAGATGGAGTTTGAGATAAGACAGTAATATGTGGAGGAGTAACTACAGCTACTGTAGTAGTAGTTTGAGAATGACAAAGACCTATAGATGCAGTAACCGTATAAATACCGGCACCGGCACCTGAAATATTACAATAAATAGCAGAGTCATTAGCTGATGGGCCAACAGGACCAGCAGGACCAGCCCATGCATAATTAACATTACCAGCAGTAACGGTATTAGCTACCAAAGTGAGGCAAGTACCCGCACAAACAGGAGAATTGCTATAAGTGATCGTAGGAACAACCGGAGTTTGATTTACAACTATTGGTATGACAAATGCCTGAGAAGAACATCCATTAGCATCCTTCACTACAATCGAATCTGAACCTGAAAGTGTAGATAATGCATTGTAGATAGTTGGATTTTGACTTGTAGAAGTATAGCCTGAAGTACTTGTCCATTTGAAAGTATAAGGGGCTGTACCACCAGACGGCACAGAATTCAGATTAAGTGAATCACCTTCGCAAATAGGTGCAGGTGTAGGTGCTGTAACAGTAGGTGCGGTAGGGTCTGACAACAAAATAGTTCCTTGTGCAGGTTGGAAATTAGCTAAACAACCTCCATTGTTAACTATAATGTTAGTATAAGAACCACCGGGCAAATTTAATAAATTGAAACAGCCTGAAGCATCAGTACTTTGATTGGTAAGCTGTGGTTGTACTATATTATTACGTGTATAAGTAATTGTATAACCTGAACCATTAGCTGCCATTGTTCCACATAGCTGAATACTTGCAGTTGCAGAACCACAAAAAGTAGGGTTAGTAAAAGTAATAGCATTGATAGTATCTGATTTATTTACAGATACAACTACAGAACCCGGCTGAGAAGGACAGCCATTTTGCTTAGCTACTACGAAGTAGGTACCGGTATTGAAAACATTAGGCGATAATATTTGTGTGTTCTGTTGTGCAGAACTACCATTCCAACCCTTTGCAGGAGGATTATCTGCCGGACCAGACCATTGGTAAGTAATACCAGAACCTGAAACTGCAGATGCAGTGAAAGTAATGAAGCCACCGGAACAAATCACAGTAGGAGTAGCATTAGCGTTAGGCTTAGCCGGAGGAGTACCACCTACAACATGTACATTATAAGGATTAGAAGCACAGCCAGCAGCTGTAGCTACCAAATGATAAATACCTGTATCTGAGGCAGATAATGAAGCTATTGTTGGGCTTTGAGTACTAGTACCGGTAATAGTACTTGCGGGCAATGATGTTGACCATGTATAAGTAATTGGGCCCGGTAAAAGTGTATGAGCGGTATCACTTATATTAATAGTTGTACCAAAACATCCGCCATATAAAGTAGGACCTGTAATAGTAGGAGATGCAGGATAAGACAAATGGTATGGTCCGGTTATTGTATTTGAAATACAACCATTGTTATTTAGACCACCATTTACTTTGACAATAAAATTAGTATATGTACCTGAGTCAAGACCTGTCATGGTCAAAGTACCAGATACTGAAGAGAAAGTTAGGATTGATGGTGATCCTCCATTTTTTGTATATGTAACCTGACATGGTACAGTACCCGGAAGATTTGTATTCAAGATAATCTTACCATCATGAGGTGTAGTACAAGTGGTAGGATTAGATGAAGATGCAAATGAAATAACAGGAGCAGGATAAACAGTGGCAGTGACTGTGGTAGGAGTAGCTGATGAACAACCACTTACTGTAATAGTCAATGAATAAGTACCAGAATCAGTAACTGCTACCGGATTGATGATCGGGTTTTGAGCGGTATCATTAGGGTGATTTCCCGGAGTGATACCCGGACCAGACCATGCATAAGTAGCACCTGGAATTGTTGAAGCAGTGATCTTCAAAATACCACCCGCACATACAGCAGAATTGGTATTTAATAATGGAGTACCCGGAGAACCAGGAGCATTAAGAGTATAAGGGCCAAGAACCGGTGATGTACAGCCATGGTTTGATACACTGACATGATCGTATGTACCGGCACCTAAGTGCAGAATGATAAAATTACCAGAAGCATCTGTAGTGAAACCACCTGAAACAGGATGTGCTACTGCACTAGAATCAAAATACAAACTATCGTAGTGTGTATTAGGGGTCAAACCGGTCAATGTAAGTTTACCATCTGAAGCACCACAAGCAGTAGGATCAGTAGTAGTAACACCACCAATTACAGGAATATTTGTTACTGTATCAAATAAGGTATCTCTAGAGATACAACCCAAAGCTGTTTGAGCAGCTACGATATAACGACCTGTATTAGCAGAGGTAACACTATTGATACAAGGATTAGATATTGAAGAGAATGAAGAATTTGTAGGATCAGTCCAAGTATAAGAAGTAACAGCAGGAGATAATGGATTTAAATAGATAGTGAAACACAAATTATTTCCTGCACATAATGGACTCATACTTTTTACTGAGTCAAATATCGGAGAAGGATTAAGACTTACTACTGTAGTAGAAGCAGTAGACATTACACCATTCGATAATACTGTAACTGAATAGGTACCGGCATCTGCAGCAGTAGCATTGAAGATACGAAGCGTATCTCCTGTGGTTCCGCCTGCTGGTACTTGACCACCCACAGGGCCGGTCCAGTTCATACTATGATTACCTACCGGAGTAGTTGCTACCAATACGATTGTATTACCCAAACATACAGGGCTATTGGTAAAAGATACAACAGGTGCAGCAGGTGCAATAGTTACATAATAATCTTCATCCTCACCATTAGCATTTGAGCTACATGGTGTTAAAGTTGTACCGCCATGTTTTTGAGAACGTACTCTCATCAGAGTAAGACCCGGATTTGCATTAGCAGGAACTGTAAAACTAAAAGGATAGGTATTATTAAGCGTACCTGCAGGAGTAGGTACTGCATTATTCAATACTAGATTATTTGCAGGTGATGCCAAATTATTATTACGATCAAAATCGATCCAAATAGAGGCATCGTCACCGGCAACAGTTGAATTAGTAGTTACACTACCACTATATGACTGCCCGATAATAAAAGTAGGATTTGGTGCACTATATGTAATAACACTTCCCGGCGAACATGCAGTTGTATTATTAATAGACCCTAATGTAACATTTGAAATATAATCATTAGCACAACCTACAGTATATGCAGGAGTACAATAACAATTAATAGCCGGCGTTTGACTCACTGAAAATACATTCGTAGAATCTGTTGCACCACTCAATGAACAAGTAGCAATAAGACGATAATCTGAAGCTAAATATTGTGACAAAACTGTGTATGAAGGACTAGTAGCACCAACAATATTCGACCAGTTATTTTGCCCTGAAAGTGAAGTTTGCCATTGTAAACTCACACCACTAGCCAAAGTATAACCAAAGTCTGATAAATTGAATGATACATTTTGGCAGACTGGTGGGCTAACATTACTAGTAATAGTACCGGCTTCTACCGGACTAGAACAAACAGGAAGTACTTTAACATACACACTATCCAAGCCAATATCACTAGTACCACCATCGGAAGTAGCTAAGAAACGAATAACGCATTGTGCGGCAGATGGCCCTGATGATGGGATAGTAAGAGATTTTTTTGTCCATGTTCCACCCGTTGCACCTAAACTATCTAATGTAGTAAAGTTAGCACCGGCATCAGTAGATAATAACACTCTTAAAGTATCAGTACCATCAGCGTTATAATAACTATAAATAAGTCCTTTTGGGTTAGCAGCACTCAGATCTACATAAAGATCCAAAGTACCTTTTTGATTAATTGTGGTACCTGCCGTGTGAAACCTTGCAGAGTGTGAACCTAACACAGCTGCGGGAGTATATGAACCACTACCTGGATTAGTCCATGAAGCACTTGCACCTTGATCATCTCTTCTCCAAGAATTACTTCCTGTGTTAGGAATATTCAGCCAGTTGCCTGAACTAGGTGCATCTGTAGTATTACAAGCATTGGACCATGATTCAAAACTTTCTAAAAAAGGCAAAGTGGCATAGTTAGGTACTTGTGCTGCTACATTTAAAACATTACTAAAAGATGAAATTCCTGAGGTAGTACAAGTAACCATTGCACGAACCCAAACTGTTTGAGTAACGAACAAACTAACTGTTGGGTAATTACCTGTAGTAGGTATTGCAGTCCATACACCACCTACAACGGAATCTTGCCAAGTAATCTGTATATTAGATGTAGTAGAATATCCAGTCAATGAATAATTAATTGTAGAGCCAATACAAGTAGTTGCAACATTTGGGGATGCACTTACAGTACCCGCAGTTGGTGTACCTGTACAATTTGCCGGTGGACGGAATTCATACATCTGACCACTAGCAGGTGTAGTTATGATATTATTTGTAAAAGGTGCTAAAGAAGCTGTAGGAGAAGAACCTGAATTATTAAGAGTTAGGAAATCATAAGTTGAATTAGCAATACCGATCGTAGCACCAAAGTTAGCACTACTATTACTTAAAGGATTAGTAGGAGTACCATACACATACTGTATCTTATTTCCATTCTGCAATAATCTAACTTGGAAATTGACTACGCCATTTCCACTAGTATAATCCCATCTGAAATTATCATACTCAATGATAAAAATAAGGTTACCTGCGGTACCGATAGTTTTATATGAAACCGTTGGTGCAGGGCCTGTGCCAACAGAGTCAGCACCACTAAGATCATCCCAAAAAGGCATCAATACACCACCTGGTACGAAGGAACTCAATGCAGCAGCATTGGTATTTGAATAAGCAACTGAAGAAGTATTGCTGAATGATACCCAGCCGTTAGAACAAGCTGAAACTTTAGTGTAGGAATTACCACAAAAAGTAAATGCAAAACCAAGAGGTATATCTGTAACTGTCGCATCATCAAATGCCAAACCCGGCAATGTTGTAGCACCCGGAATTGGTGTAAATGCAACGCCACTTGAAGAAGCTTCAGTATATACATAAGCAGGTTGTGCTTGTGCATTATGAGGAAGTAATAATACTATAAGTAATGATAGAAGTACGGGTAATTTAACACGCTTAAAGAAGACAATGGTTCTTTTCATAATTACTTCGTTGATATAAAATTTAACTTTTGTTAGTACTGACTATTCTTTATTCCAATTCACGTTAACAATAACAAAACAATACAATTTCTCGTCCACTCACTAGGTTATACTAAAGCATAGTACACCCAGCTGTTCAATTTAGTTAGTCGCTCTTTTTATAAAGACGCCTCTAATATCATAAAAGTTGGGGTAAAATCAAATATTTGAACACATATTTTATACAAATACCCTTATAAAGCACTAATAATCATAATATCAAGGTCCATCAAATAATTTATAAACTAAATATTAAAGCACATCACCTATGAAATAAAATACATTTATCAAAAATCATAAAACCTTGATGTTTTTACAATAGTTTTATTGAAACTTGCATTTTAGCAAATTTTCTGATTACGCATTTTAATTTCAAGAATGCAAAACACATCATTAGTTCTCTCTATACAACTATATCAAGAAATCATACTAAATTTACATGTACATACATACATTTGCTTATGAAACTGGAAGACGCACTGAAAACAACAAAATTTAAGGACGCCAAGCATAAAGCCACACTGAACATATTGTATACTTCATATTGGCTCAAAAGCAGCATTAGCACTGTGATGAAGGATAATTCGATCACCATGGAACAATATAATGTTCTGAGAATACTGAAAGGGAAACACCCTGAACGTATGTGTGTGAAGGATATAGGATCACGTATGATAGAAAGAAGTTCAAATGTACCAAGGATCATAGATCGCTTAGTGGTTAAGAAACTAGTTGATCGTACTATATCAAAAGAAGATAAGCGAGAAACCCTGATTATGATAACTGCAAAAGGAATAGATCTGTTAGAAAAAACAACAAAACAAGTAGATGAACATGAAAAAAGACTATCAGCATTTACAGAAGAAGATGCACAAATGCTCAATGATTTATTAGAAAAATTGCGACAAATAGCAGAATAAGTAACTAAATAAATAAAACAAAAAATGACAACAACAAAATGGAATTTGGATCCGACACATTCAGAAATTCAATTCAAAGTAAGACACATGATGATCACCAATGTATCGGGTGAATTTAAAAAATTTGAAGCTAATGTAGAAACAGAAGGAGATGATTTCTCAACAGCTAAGATACAATTCTCTGCAGATGTCGACTCAATAGACACAAAGAACGAGCAGCGCGATGGACACTTAAAATCAGCTGATTTCTTTGATGCTGCTAATCACCCAACCTTATCTTTCGTTGGTACAGAAATGGAGAAAAAGGATCCTGAAAATTATATCCTACATGGTAATTTCACTATGCGTGGAAACACTAAACCTATAGCACTGAATGTAGAACATGGCGGTACTGTAGTAGATGCTTGGGGTAACACTCGCGCAGGCTTTACTATTGAAGGTAAATTAAGTCGTAAAGAGTTTGGATTGGAATGGAGTGCTGTTACCGAAACAGGTGGTATCGTAGTATCTGACGAGGTGAAACTACATGTAAGTGTTCAATTCATCAAACAACCCGCATAATATATATTAGATCAACTAGGATATTCAGAAAATGCCGCTTTTAGCGGCATTTTTGTTTATAAATATAACACTAGGTTTACTATACGTTTATGTTAAAATGAAAAACATTTGAAAAACTTAGTTTAAATTGTTTGTAACATAATCAATCTCTTAAACGATATACTCCTATATGCAACTCTCCGGAAAGACTTATTTCATCACTGGTGCCAGTCGTGGCATAGGCAAAGCCATTGCTTTACGCCTGGCAAAGGAAGGCGCTAACGTAATTATAGCAGCAAAATCTACAGAAGAAAACCCAAAACTGGGTGGTACTATATACACTGCTGCCGAAGAGATACAACAAGCCGGAGGAAAAGCACTGGCTATACAATGCGATATTCGGGTGGAAGAACAAGTGATCAATGCAATAAAGAAAGGTGTAGAAAAATTTGGTGGCATAGATGCTGTCATAAATAATGCTTCTGCTATATCACTGACAGATACTGCACATACAGAAGCTAAACGTTACGATCTGATGTACGATATCAATGTACGTGGCACATTCCTGGTTACTAAACATGCAATACCCTATTTATTAAAGTCTATTAATCCACATATTCTCACTTTATCTCCTCCACTGAATATAGACCCTAAATGGCTGGGGCCTTCAGTAGCTTATACCATCAGTAAATACAATATGAGCATGATGGCCATTGGCTGGGCAGCGGAGTTCAAAAGCGTGGGAATAGCAGCTAATGCACTATGGCCGGTGACTACAATTGCTACTGCAGCCGTGCAAAATCTATTGGGTGGCGATTACCTTATCAATCGTAGTAGAAAGCCGGAGATACTGGCCGATGCAGCTTATTATATATTGACAGACTCTTCTAAAACTTGTACAGGAAATACTTTCTTAGACGAAGATGTGCTTCGTAAATATGGCATTGATAATTTCGACTCTTATGCAGTTACTCCAGGCGGCGAATTGCAAAGAGATTTATTCATCTAACTGATACAATATCATTCTTTCACCTTAAAACTTTCACATTGCGATCCGTTCTCTCTATTCATAACATATCCAAATCATACGGTCCTGTTCAGGCTCTCAAAGGTGTTTCCTTTGATGTGCCCGAAGGAAGTGTATTCGGCATATTAGGCCCTAACGGCAGTGGCAAGACCACCCTATTAGGCACCGTCTTGGATGTACTTAAAGCCGATGCAGGTACCTATAGCTGGCTAGGTGGTATGCAAGTCGATAAAGCTCGCGCGCAAATTGGTTCTCTATTAGAGACTCCCAATTTCTACCACTACCTCTCCGCTATGGATAATCTGGAAATAGCAGCGGCTATCAAACAGCGTGGCAAAGAGGATCGCCTGCGTGTACTCAAAATAGTCAATCTATTAGAACGTAAAGACAGCAAATTCCAAACCTATTCTTTAGGAATGAAACAAAGGCTGGCTATAGGCGCAGCATTGTTAGGCGGCCCTAAAGTATTAGTTTTCGATGAACCTACCAATGGACTGGATCCGGCAGGTATAGCAGAGATTCGCGATCTAATTCGATTGCTGAATCAGGAAGGTATCACTATCATCATGGCATCGCACTTGCTGGATGAAGTAGAAAAAGTTTGTACTCATGTAGCCATACTCAAGAAAGGTGATTTGCTATTAAGTGGCGCAGTAGATGATGTGCTGGTAAGCGAAGATCAGATAGAACTGAAAGCCAATGACATGAACCTATTGCAACATACATTGCAGAACATGCCGGGCATCAGAAAAACAAATATCAATAACGGATACTTGCAGCTCTCTTGCGAGGGTAATATACAAACAGCACAGGTGAATGAGTATTGCATTCAGAACGGTATCATCTTGTCGCATCTATTATTGAAAAAGAAAAGCCTTGAAACCAAATTCATGGAACTTACTAACGAACAATCTAACTAATCATGAGATCATTACTCGCCATCGAATGGCTCAAAGTAAAACGCTACTCCACTTTTTGGATATTGATACTGTTCTATGTAGTACTGCTTCCTTTATGGAACTATGGTATCAATTCAGGTGTTATGCGCATGGGCACTAAGGATATCAATATCCTCAACAGTGCTTATACATTCAATAATGTATGGGAGAATATTGGCTGGTGGGCAGGCATTTTTGTAGTATTCATTTCTATACTCACAATCATCATTTCGACAAATGAATACCAATTCCGTACCAATCGTCAAAATGTAATAGATGGATGGAGCCGATTAGAATTCTACCATGCCAAATGGCTCATGGTTTTGGCTTTAGCCATACTGACCACCATATATGTATTTATAGTAGGTATTTGTTTTGGCTTTGCTAACGGTGGCGAATTCCCGGGCAACATCAGTAAACTATTTTACATATTCGTACTCTCTTTCAATTACTATTCCTTTAGCTTATTACTCTCCATATTCTTCAAACGTAGTGGTATTACTATCGGTATGCTTTTCCTCTATTGCATGATCATCGAATCAATGTTAAAATCTTTGATCAATTGGAAAATTAGCGATAACGTAGGTAATTACTTACCCCTGCAATGCAGCGATGAATTATTACCATTCACATTAATAGATATGGTAAAACAAATGATGAAATTATCTACAGCACCACCCGCATGGAGCTATGTGCTGGCTTCATTTGCATGGATAACACTATATTATTTTATTGGACGTAGAAAATTAATGCGCAGCGATTGGTAATTTCGCAACATGCAAGAACATAAGCCTGTTATTTTAGTTACGAATGACGATGGTATCACAGCTCCGGGTATACGTGCATTGGTTGAAGCTGTAAGAGATTTGGGCACTGTAGTGGTAGTAGCACCCGATAGTCCGCAATCTGGCATGGGGCATGCCATTACTATTGGTCAGCCGCTTCGTTTAGATAAGGTAGATGTATTTAATGGCATCGAGTCTTACCAATGCTCAGGTACTCCTGTAGACTGTGTAAAACTAGCCCGCGATATTGTCTTACAACGCAAACCTGATATCTGTGTCAGTGGTATCAATCATGGCTCCAACAGTTCTATCAATATTATTTATTCAGGCACTATGAGTGCAGCTATGGAAGCTGCCATAGAGGGCATACCATCTGTAGGTTTCTCCCTCCTCGATTTTAAGTTCGATGCAGACTTTACTATTGCTCGTCAGGTAGCACATACCATCACTCAGCGCATGTTGAACAATCCTATGCCTGAGCATATGTTGTTAAATGTGAATATCCCTAAGACTATAGAGAACTACAAAGGCATCAAACTATGCCGTCAGGCTTATGCCAAATGGGCGGAGAATTTCGATAAGCGTACCGATCCTCGAGGCAAAGATTATTACTGGATGGTAGGCAAATTTGTGAATATGGATTCAGGCGATGATACTGATGTACAAGCACTGGAAGATGGTTATGCTTCTGTTGTTCCTGTCAAATTCGATTTTACAGATATGAAGATCAAAAGCTGGCTGGAATCTGAATGGAAGGATATGATCAAGTGATCGGCTCTTTGCCTGTATCCCTAAATAATTGTTATAACCCATTTTCACACATACATATTAAACAATTATCACATCAGCTAATCGTCACATTGTATTATCTTGCACCATTAATATAGATATTAAGAATGGACTTTAAGCGTCACCTCATTACTGCTGCCTTACCTTATGCCAATGGACCTGTACATATAGGTCACCTGGCAGGCTGTTATTTACCTGCCGATATATATGCCCGTTACCAACGTGCCCAAAAACGCGATGTGAAATTTGTTTGCGGTAGCGATGAGCATGGTGTGCCTATCACTATTCGTGCCATGAAGGAAGGGATCACTCCTCAAGAGGTGGTAGACAGATACCATTCTATTATCAAAGATAGTTTCGAACAAATGGGAATCTCTTTCGATATCTATTCACGTACTTCTAATAAAACACATCACGAAACATCTCAGGCTTTTTTTACTAAGCTGTTCAATGATGGTGTATTCGAAGAAAGAGAAAGCGAACAATATTACGATGCAGAGAAAGATGTTTTCCTTGCAGACAGATATATTATAGGTACATGTCCTGTATGTGCCAACCCTAGTGCCTATGGCGATCAGTGTGAGAAATGTGGTTCTTCGCTTTCTCCCGAACAATTAATAGATCCTCGTAGTGCACTCAGTAATGCAAAACCTGTAAAGCGTATTACCAAACACTGGTACTTCCCACTTAATAAATACGAGCAATGGCTCAAGGAATGGATAGTAGATGGTAAGAAGAATGACTGGAAGAGCAATGTATATGGCCAATGTAAAAGCTGGATAGATTCCGGCCTGCAGCCTCGTGCTATGACGCGCGATAGCGCTTGGGGTGTTCCTGTTCCTCTTACAGATGCTAAGGGCAAGGTGCTCTATGTATGGTTCGATGCACCTATTGGTTATATCTCTGCTACCAAAGAGCTTACCTCTATGTGGTCCGACTATTGGTGCAAAGAAGATACCAAACTGGTACACTTCATAGGCAAGGATAATATTGTATTCCATTGTATCATATTCCCTGCTATGCTCAAGGCTCATGGTGGCTTTGTACTTCCTGAGAATGTACCTGCCAATGAGTTCCTCAATATAGAGGGTGAAAAAGTATCTACATCCCGCAACTGGGCTGTATGGGTACACGATTATATCAAAGATTTTCCCGATCAGCAAGACACATTGCGTTATGTACTCTGTTCTAATGCTCCGGAAACCAAGGACAATGATTTCACATGGAAGGATTTTCAGGACCGCACTAATGGCGAACTGGTTTCCATCTTTGGCAATTTCATCAACCGTGCTTTTGTGCTCATGCACAAACTCTGCAATGGCAAAGTACCTCGCTTTCACGAGGACATAGCCGATGCTGCAGACCATGCTCTGGTACAAGAGATACAAAACACTAAGTCTGTAGTAGAGTCCAACATCGAGAATTACAAATTCCGCGATGCACTCTTCGAGGTCATAGATCTGGCTCGTAAGGGCAATAAATACATGCAGGATAAAGAGCCTTGGATATTGGCAAAAACGCTGGCAGAAAATCCTGACAACCAAAAGAAGATAGACAACTGCTTACATATCTGTTTACAGCTTACTGCCAATCTCTCTATTCTCATCAATCCTTTCTTGCCTTTCACTGCTAAGAAAATGTGTAGTATGATGAAGGTGGTAGATCGTATGCTGGAATGGGAAAATGCAGGTAAGATGAACCTGCTGAATGTAGGCTACCCTCTGCGTGCTCCCGAATTACTTTTCAGAAAGATAGAGGACGAGGAGATAACATTACAAGTAGAAAAACTGAAACAAGGCTTAGTAAAACCTGCTACCGAACCTAAGAAAGAAGAAGCTCCTGCACAAGCCGCCCTCAAACCCGAGATCGTTTACGACGATTTCGCTAAGATGGACCTACGCGTAGGTACTATCCTTTCTGCCGAAAAAGTAGAAAAGGCCGATAAACTCTTAAAATTGGAAATTGACCTCGGTTTTGAAAAACGCACTGTGGTATCAGGTATCGCTATGCATTTCAAACCCGAAGATATCATAGGCAAGCAGGTAACAGTTGTGGCCAACTTAGCTCCTCGTAAAATGAGGGGTATAGAAAGCCAGGGCATGATACTGATGGCCGAAAATGCGGATGGACGACTTATATTCGTGTCTCCGCTCGAAAATACTTCCCCCGGAAGTGAAGTGAAGTAATTATTTTTATAACATTAACACACTTCAAATCATGAAGAAAAAGACCCTTTGGTGGCTTATTGGCAGTCTGGGTGCATTCTTGGTACTGCTCATCATTCTTTCTAAGACTGGTGTTATAGGTGGCGATGAAGGTACTAAGGTTGCTGTAGAAAAAACCGCTAAGCATACCATCACCGAAACCGTTACTGCCAGTGGTAAGATATACCCCGAAACAGAAGTAAAGATCGCTCCCGAAGTGAGTGGCGAGATCACCGAACTCACTATTGAGGAAGGCGATAGCGTTCGCAAAGGTCAGTTATTGGTCAAGATCAATCCTGCTATATACAATTCTGTTGTCAGCCAGGCTCAGGCCAGTGTAGAACAAACTCGTGCCAGTGCTACGAATTCTAAGAACATGATGGATCAGGCTGAATCTCAGTACCAACTGGCGCTCAGCACTTACAATCGCAATAAAAAACTCTACGAAGAAAAAGTAATATCCGAACTCGAATACCAACAGGCCGAGGCTTCTTATAAAGGTGCCAAATCTGCTTTCGATGCTGCTAAGGCCAGTACCTCCGGTGGCAACTATGGTGTACAAGGCGCACAGGCCAATCTGTCTCAGGCTCGCGAGAATCTATTAAAGACTACCATCACTGCTCCCACATCAGGTATCATCTCTCAGCTCAATGTAAAGAAAGGCGAACGTGTAGTAGGTACTGCTCAGATGGCGGGTACAGAGATGCTCACCATTGCAGATATGAGCCGTATCGAGGTACGTGTTGATGTATCTGAAACAGATATCGCTAAAGTGAAAATTGGCGATACTACTATTATCGAGGCCGATGCTTATCGCAATAGAAAATTCACTGGTCTGGTATCTAAGATAGGTGTATCTAGTAACAAAACAGGCGTTGCTCAAACCAGCACCGATCAGGTTACTAACTACACAGTACATATCCTCATACTGCCTTCCAGCTATGCCGATATCGCTGCTAAATTACCTAAGGGCAAATACCCTTTCAAACCCGGCATGTCTGCTTCTGTAGAGATTCAAACGCATCGTGAACGTGATATACTGTCTGTACCTGTCAATGCGGTTACTACTCGCGACTGGCCGGATAGTGTAAAAAATAAGAACAAGAATACCACTACTACAGAGAACAACGATATCCGTCAGGTAGTATTTGTTTACGATGCCAAGACCATGCAGGTAACTCTGCGAGATGTCAAGACCTCTATACAAGACAATCAATACATTCAGATCACCACTGGCTTGAAAGAAGGCGAACAGATAGTCATAGCTCCTTATGGTGCTATCGCTCGTTTGCTCAAAGACAAGTCTAAGGTCAAAATAGTAGACAAAGACAAATTGTTCGAGGCCAAAGCCGAAGAATAATATTTTCTAACTAACTCTTTTCAGTCTTGAACAAGAAATTACTTGGTCAAATAGGCATCATTGGCAACGGCAGCTGGGGTACAGCACTGGCTAAGATGCTCACAGATAATGGTCACACTATTCATTGGTGGGTACGCAATGCAGAGGCGGTAGCACATCTTAAGAACAGGCATCACAATCCGCATTATCTTACATCTGTTACTTTTTTACCCGGCACTATCATACCTACTACAGAGCTGGAGCATGTGCTCAAAGCCTGCGATACCATTTTGGTATGTGTGCCTTCTGCTTATGCACAAGGGGTTATAGAGAGCGTAGATAGTAATTTATGGAAAGGCAAAAAGATCATCTCTGCTATCAAGGGTATTTTGCCCGATAGTAATCTCTTATTGAATGATTATCTCACCGGTAAATTGGGTTACGACCTGCAGGACTATGTAGCTATTACAGGCCCTTGTCATGCAGAGGAAGTAGCTTTTGAACGTCTCTCTTATCTTACTTTCTCAGGTCTTAATGACGACCTTACCAGAGATACTGCTACTACTTTTGCCAACGAATATATCTCTACTACTCACAATCACGATATCTGGGGCGCACAGTTCGCAGCTGTGTTAAAGAATATTTATGCCATAGGTGCGGGTATAGGTCGTGCATTAGATTATGGCGATAATTTCATCAGTGTTTACATCACCAATTGCTATCGCGAGATGTATCATTTCCTCGAAGATCATTTCGAGAAAGTACACCCATCTAACGAGCGGCCAGATTTCCATACATCTGCTTATCTGGGCGATCTCCTCGTTACTTGTTACTCATTACATAGTCGCAACCGCACTTTCGGTACCATGATAGGTAAAGGCTATTCTGTAAAAGCAGCTACTTTAGAGATGAACATGGTGGCCGAGGGCTACTATGCAGCTCGTGGTATGCAGTCTATCTCCAAAGCCTTCTCTATTCCCTTACCTATTGCTACTTGTGTCTTCGATATTCTTTGGGAACAAAAACAACCCGGCGAAGTATTTAAGAAATTAGAAAAGATGTTATCATAATAACACTCAATATACACACATAATAAAGGCGGAAAATATTTTCCGCCTTTATTATTTCCACCGCCATTGACCTTTGCCACACTGACCCATTCCTTCACTTTCTCTTGTCCATTAAAGCCCAAACGGTAATAATCCTTATTACTGCTAGTTTAACGTACTATCATTTTTATAATAAGCATTATTCAATTGCCATTTTAGATAAAAATCACTAGCGATATAATCATATAAAAGTGCTTTTTCTCTTAAATTAAACTCGTATTCGTTAAATAATTTATAAATATATGCAATGTCAACATCTAAAGAGTCAAGGTCACCTAAAACCTTATATTCATTTGTGCAACTATTTGTTTTATGAATTAATAAATAATTATGAACTGGTGTGATATTTTTGGAAAAAGAGTAAATAGAAATAGTTTTATTTTTTTTAAAAACTAATTTAATCCTGAAT
>JBAWXE010000019.1:0-33239 GCA_037144255.1 Bacteroidota bacterium
CTATTATATTGCTTTTGGCAGGTACTTTCAGCAATTTCAGTGATCGACGTATCCCCGGCCCTCCCGACAAGCCCAAACCCATCAATTGGTTCAATCTCTGGTTATTCGCTGTATTGTTTTTGGTAGCAGGTATATTCAGTTCTCTGGCCAATATCCAACATTGGCATTATGCCCGCATCTTTAATCTATTCGAGAATTTTTATCGTTTTGGTAGCATAGTATGGGGCGGGGGACAGGTACTCTTACCTATGATGCTGTTCCAATTCGTTCTGCACCCGGCACAGGTAGGCAATCAACCTCTCCTTACTTCCGATGCTTTACTTACGGGCTACGGTATGGTACAGGCTGTTCCCGGTCCGGTGTTTTCTATATGCTCTTTTGCAGGTGGTATGGTCATGAGTAGCTACGGACCTATGTGGCAATTGCTTGGTTGCATCACAGCTACAATTGCAGTGTTCCTGCCTAGTACTTTATTGTTGTTCTTCTTCTTTCCTATTTATCAGAATCTCAAATCCCATGTTATCATCTTCCGTGCACTAGAGGGTATCAATGCTGCCATAGTAGGTATCATATGGGCATCGGGCATTGTATTGTTCCAGTCCATACAGCCCGCTGGTTGGAGCAATCTGGTAGTGGTAGCTATTACTTTCTCTCTTTTATATTTCAGTAAGATACCTGCCCCACTCATAGTGATAGGTTGGTTGCTATTGGGTTGGACAATGCACTAATGGCTTACTGATCTTTTTCTACCAGTAGCGATTTGATATCACTGATAAGTGTATTCACTTCAGCAGTATTAGTGCCATCATAAGCACCACGTATTCTGCCCCCTCTGTCTACCAGTACAAATCTGTTAGTATGTATAAAGTCACTCTTGATGTCTACAGTGGCTGTATCATCGGTAGCTGTTACCAGATAACTGTAACGTGCCATATCATACAGTTGTTTTTTATCTCCTGTCAGGAACATCCATTGCTGTGGGTCTGCATCAAATTTCAAACTATAGGCTTTCATAGTAGCCACACTATCCTTGGTAGGGTCTACCGTATGTGATAGTATCAGCACATCTTTATTGCCTCTGTAGGCTTCATATACACTGCGCATATGTTCGTTCATCTTAGGGCAAATTCCCTTGCAGGTAGTAAAGAAATATTCCACCACACACAGTTTGCCTTTTACATCATTACGGGTAATGGTCTTGCCCTCTTGATTGGTAAACGAGAATTCTGCTACCTTATGTCCCGGGTTCCCTAGTGTTGGTAATGTCTTAGGTTGGTCGCGGGTGGTCTTGTAGTAATAGGTCATGAACACCGCTGCCAATGCTATAAAAAATACTACTAGAAAAAGTCCTGTTTTGTTTTTCATGATTGTTATTTATACTACTACGTTGATCATTTTACCTTTTACAAATATCACTTTTTTAGGCGCTTTGCCTTCCATGTATTTCTGTATGGTAGCATCTGCCAGTATCACCTTTTCTATATCTGCCTGTTCCATATCCAGCGGGAATTCCATTTCTGCTCTTGTCTTACCATTCACTGCCACCGGATATACTTTGCTATTGTCTGTTACATACTGTTGTTCCCATGTAGGGAATGCGGCATTCAGCACACTGTCCTTATGTCCCAGACTATGCCACAGTTCCTCAGCGGTATGTGGTGCAAAAGCAGCTATACATACAGCCAGTGGTTCCAGCACTGCGAGTTTATGACAGTTCAGCGACGACAATTCATTCACACATATCATAAACGAGCTTACTGCTGTATTGAATGCAAAACGTTCTATATCTTCTTCAGTTTTCTTAATCGTCTTATGCAGTATACGCAGTTCAGCATCGGTAGCAGCTTCATCACTTACTATCCAGCCTTTCTGCTCATCATTATATAAGCGCCACATTTTCTTGATGAATCGATGCACTCCTTCTATACCCTTAGTATCCCAAGGCTTGCTCACATCTATAGGTCCTAGGAACATCTCATACATCCTGAAAGTATCAGCCCCATACTGCGCTACAATATCATCCGGGTTAATAACGTTGCGTTTAGATTTTGACATTTTTTCTACCTCTGAACTACAACGGATTGTGTTATCATTTGATAGGAAAACTGGCACTTTATTTATGTCTAATTGCTTACTAAATTCATTTATGTCAAGCAGGTCATTTTTATCGACAATGTTAATGTCAACTCTATATGGGTTTAA
The DNA here is from genome assembly GCA_037144255.1 of Bacteroidota bacterium. Lineage (GTDB taxonomy): Bacteria > Bacteroidota > Bacteroidia > Chitinophagales > Chitinophagaceae > JBAWXE01. The sequence continues at coordinate 2,203 of JBAWXE010000019.1, forward strand.
TATAATTTCTATTTCTTTTGAGCCTTCCATTGGTCCTACTATTAATGTAGGATTCCTTTGCTGAATCATTTTCAGAATGTCAGCACCAAATAATGATTTACCAAACTCTTTGCATAAGTCATAACTGATATAAATGGCAGGTACATGATTCACTTCAGCCCCTTTTAACCCAACAGTCCATAATATTTTTGATACCCCCTGTATCATCCCTTGATTCACCAGTTTCTTAAACGGTTCATCAAATCCTATATACCCTAGGTCGTAGAGTGCCTTTGTCCACATACGGCTATAGAGCAAGTGCCCCACAGCATGCTCTGTACCACCTATATATATATCCACTTGTTTCCAGTAGTCGGTAGCTGCTCTGCTCGCAAACTCATGTTCATTATGCGGGTCCATGTACCGTAGAAAGTACCAACTGCTACCTGCATATCCCGGCATCGTATTCGTCTCTCTGTGTTCTGCCATCCATTCAGGTATATTGGCCAGCGGTCCCTGTCCTTCAGGTCCCGGCTTATAGCTTTCCACATGGGGCAGTATCACAGGTAGTTCTTTCGCATCTATGGCATACGGTGTTTCGCCTTCATACTTTATCGGGAATGGTTCACCCCAATATCGCTGTCTGCTGAAACCTGCATCTCTCAGTTTGTAATTCACTTTACGTTTACCTATCTGCAGGTCTTCCAGCATATCTATCACTTTCTCCGCAGCCTGTGGTATCTCCATCATACTTATGAAACTACTCTTTTGTATACGTCCTGCTTTTTCTGTGTAGGCTTTCTCGCCATCATACAGCTCGCCAAAGATGTTACTGATAGGTATATGGAAATGCTTGGCAAATGCATGGTCTCTGTCATCGCCACATGGCACTGCCATGATGGCTCCTGTACCATAGCCACTCAGCACATACTCAGATATCCACACAGGCATTTGCTTCCCGGTGAAAGGATGCAACACATACGCTCCGGTAAAAGCACCACTTACTTGCTTCACTTCGGTCATACGCTCTCTTTCCGATCTGCTCTTTACATACGTCACATAGTCCTCTACTACTGTGCGTTGCTCTGCTGTAGTAATACTGCTTACCAGTTCATGCTCAGGTGCCAGCACCATAAAGTCCGCACCGAAAATAGTATCGGCTCTGGTAGTAAATATTTTAATGAATCTCTTTGTTCCGTTTACTGCTGCTTCATCCAGGTAAAAATCCACCTCTGCACCATAGCTCTTGCCTATCCAGTTACGCTGCATTTCTTTCATTGCATCGCTCCATTCCAGTGTCTCCAGGCTCTTCAGCAGTCGCTCCGCATATTCTGTTATTCGCAGGAACCATTGTCTCATTTGCTTTTTCTCCACAGGGTGCCCGCCACGTTCCGATACGCCATTCACTACTTCATCATTCGCCAGTACTGTGCCCAGTGCCTCACACCACCATACCACAGCATAGTCTAGAAAAGCCAGTCTGTATTGCATCAGTACTCTGCGTTGCTCTTGTACACTATATCCTTTCCATGCACTTGCGTCAAAACTGATCATTTCATCCCCCGGGCATACATGGTTCACATTCCCCTCTTGTTCAAAAATGCTCACCAGCTCTGCTATTCTTCTGGCCTTTTGTTGGCTTCTGTCCATCCAGCTGTCAAACAGTTGCAGGAATATCCACTGTGTCCATTTATAATATTTAGGGTCACTTGTGCGTACTTCACGTTTCCAGTCATAACAAAATCCAATTTTGTCCAGTTGTTCTCTGTAGCGAGCAATATTTGTTTTAGTTGTTATTGCTGGGTGCTGTCCTGTTTCCAGTGCATATTGTTCTGCAGGCAACCCGAAAGCATCAAAGCCCATAGGGTGCAGTACATTATATCCTTTCAGTCTTTTATATCGTGCAAAGATGTCCGATGCTATATAGCCCAGCGGGTGACCCACATGCAGGCCCGCTCCACTTGGGTAAGGGAACATATCTAGTATATAGAACTTGGGCTTACTGCTCTTCTCAGGTACTTCATACACATTGTCTTTCTGCCATTTAGCTCTTGCATCTTTCTCTATGCTATCAAAATCGTACTCCATAAATATCGAAAAATAGTTATTTTAGGTTCGCAAAAGTACGAAACCCCTCGGCAATCAGCCCTCGGATTTTATAATTGCAACAGAAATGTGTATAAAATCGATATGAACAGCCTTCAAATATCACCATAGCCTCATCAATGCCGTCATCTCGATCCCGAACTTGATTCGGGAAGATATCTTCTGAGCCCATGCAATCCGTTGATAAATACATAATTTAGCTCTAAGCTTTCTCCTATGACCATAGACAGCAAACAATTACAAGCATTATATGCATTGTTACAAAGCCATTCAGATATGCCCTTTGTTCAGGAATGTATAGACAATATTGAAAATGAGGAGATTGTATTTAATGAAGGTTATTTAAGAAGTAAAGAAGATACTATCAATAATTTTCAAAATCACTTTGATATACAAGTACAAGTAACAAGCGCTAGAGTGGAAGGTTACAATACCTTGTTGCCTGCAATTAAAGAATATTTAGGTAGTACAAATAGGGAATTAAAAATTTGTACTAAGGCGTGTAATTACATTATTATTTGTGATGGTATGATTACAAATCTATTAGGAATTCTCAAGTCACCTCATTCCAATATTGATATCGCTAAAAAGGTATATTTTCAATATATTTCTAATGGAGTGGCAAGTCAGTATCTGAAATTCTATAAAGGGAAATTGCAAGAGTGGTAACTTAATAAAGTGGATATCTTTTTTTGGAAACCCCTATCTCCATTTCGTATTTTTGTCTCATCAGGGCTTCCTATTTCAACGATTCCCTGAGTTTTCATAGAAAGTTCTTTAAAAAAATGCTTCATTTTGATTTAACTGATTGATTATCAATTGTTTGAATTGTGCATACCCCCTAAAAAGCACAACAAAAGCACAATAAAAGCACAACGAAAGCACAAATGAAGCACCCCTACTTTATACTATCTCCTATTTCTATATGATGGTACTTTTTCTATCTCCTGAGTAGTGGATATTACTTTCAAACTACCTGATATCAGCCAATAAACTGCCCAAAATCAGCTACGCTTCTCAGCCTTATTATTACTTTTAGTCTATGTTCAGTTACTGGGAAGAGCAAAGTTTTTCGTACTACGATCATATAGTGATCGGGGCAGGCGTAGTAGGCCTCAGCACAGCCATTGAGATAAAAGAAAAATACCCTGCAGCATCGGTGCTGGTGCTGGAGCGCGGTCTGCTGCCCACGGGTGCCAGTACCCGCAATGCCGGCTTTGCCTGCATGGGTAGTCTCACAGAACTCCTCGACGATCTCAATACTATGTCTGAGGACGAGGTAGTACGTCTATTCCAAATGCGCAAAGCCGGTCTGGAACGTCTGCGCTCCCGCCTCGGCGATCATAACATTGGTTATGCTGCCAATGGTAGTTACGAGCTTATCAGCGAGCCGGAACTCCCTGCACTGGAACATATGGATAGGCTCAATAAATTATTACAGCCCATCACCGCTAAGCCTGCTTACCGCATGGCTAGTGATAAGACAACCCCATTTGGTTTTGCTCCCACATTCACTAAGGCACTCATAGAGAATACCTGCGAGGGCGAACTGAATAGCGGCAAGATGATGCGCGCCCTTACCAACTTCGCTATACTCAAAGGCATCGAGATAAAGACAGGTTCTGTAGTTTCTCGTTTCGATGAGGAAGAAAAACAAATGGTTATACATGTAAGAAATCCTTTCCGTCACGAGGACTGGATACTGCGTAGCGGTACCCTTACTGTTTGTACCAATGCATATGTTAAACAATTATTACCCGATGAGAATATAATACCCGGTCGTGGGCAGGTATTGGTTACCACTCCTATCCCGGGTCTAAAATTCAAAGGGGTATATCATTTCGATAAAGGCTATTATTATTTCCGCGAGATAGATGGTCGTGTACTCCTAGGCGGTGGCCGCAATCTCGATTTCAAAGGGGAGGCTACTACCGATCTTGGTGTTACACCTCTTATACAGAACGATCTGGAACAAAAACTCCGCGAGGTCATTATCCCCGGTGTAGACTTCAAGATAGAGAAACGCTGGGCAGGCACTATGGCCTTCGGCGATACTAAGTTCCCTATTGTCAAAGCCTTCACACAACGCCTTTACGGTGTATTCCGTATGGGTGGTATGGGTGTAGCTCTGGGTTCAGAGGTAGCACGTCAGTTGGTAGCTAAGATGGATTAGTTTATTGGAATTGCGCATTCAGCACTTTTACTACTTCGCTTATGGGTAGCCCCATTACATTGTAGTAATCACCGTTTATTTTTTCTATACCTACCATACCTATCCATTCCTGTATCGCATACGATCCTGCTTTATCAAATGGTTGGTACTTGTCTACATAATAGTTGATCTGCTCTGTAGTCAGTGGTCTGAAGTACACTTCTGTAGTTACAGAAAAACTTACCTGCTTAGTAGCATCTTGTATACATACACCTGTTACCACATAGTGCACTCTGCCCGATAGTTGTTGCAGCATAGCCTTGGCATGTGCAGCATCAGTAGGTTTACCCAGTATATGGTGGTCTAGTAGTACTACGGTATCGGCAGCTATTACTATGGTATCGGTAGCCATATGTTGTATGGCAGTAGCTTTCTTCTTCGCCAGATGTTCAGGTACTTCTTCACCCGGCATGCCCGGCGGGTTGGTCTCATCCACATCTGCTACGATGATAGTGAAATCATAACCTGCTTCTTGCAGCAGTTGTTTTCTCCTCGGCGACTGTGATGCCAGTACTATATTACGCATGTGCTTGTAAATAATAAATGATCAATGAACCTACCCCCAATACCATGATGATCTTCAATCCTCTGCTGGCTTGGTTATAATGTTGGGTAGTAGCTTTTGTTGGTAAGAATTTTATCCATGCTGTTAGTGGTAATATTAATGCTACCAAAGTATAGATACCTAGTGGTTTCCAGTGGGTGTTCATCAGCTTTCCGGATGCAATAATGAGTGGTATCAGTGCCAGTACACCTATCGCTTGTGCAAAACGTGACGTGCGCAGCAGTCCCCATTTTATAGGCATGGTCACACAGCCTTGTTCTGCATCCCCTTTTAAATCTTCCATGTCCTTTACTATCTCTCGTATCCATGTCAGCATAAAAGCAAAATAGGCATACACCCCCAACACCCATACAGGATTAGGTATCAGCCCATTACTCTTTGATAACAGAAAATGTGAACGCCAAAAATAGTAATGCATCGCAGGTTCATACAGCATCAGTGTAATGATTGTGAAAGAGGTAAGGAATGCCACTACTACATTCCCTATCACAAATTGTCTTTTGAATCGGGTAGAGTATAACCATAGTAAGAGGGTACAACCCATCTGCATCGCCAGCCATTCATAGTGCCCTGCTTGTTTGGCTATAATAGCTGCCAGCCCCAACCCAGTTACGTTGAATATAGTATGCAACATGATGGCAATACGACGAGGTATCTTCTGTTCCAGTATTACATTCTCAGGCCTGTTGATAGCATCTATCTTGATATCAAAATAGTCATTGATGATATAGCCTGCAGCAGCTATCAGCACAGTACTGATAGATATATAGAGGAAGTGTTTGTTGTTCAGCAACAAGGGCATAGGTATATAACCCTGTATAGGCAATATTACACAGCACCATGCAAACAGTTGCGTAATGAATATGATCAGTAAGTTCTTCCACCGTATCAGTCGTAGCCAGGCCATATTGAAATTACGGTTTTAGATCCATGCTTTTTTAGCTTGTGATGTTAGCGATTCCAGTTTCCCGGGTCTACACGCCATTGCTCTAGTATCGCTTTCTGTTCAGCTTGTACCAGCTTCAGTTCTTCTGCTACTTCCATCAGTGCTTTATAATTACTGATAGTGTGTAGTGGCACTTCTGCTTGTTCAAAAGCTGCATCAGCCACAGGAAATCCATATGTGAACAGACCACACATACCTATTACTTCAGCTCCTTGTTCGCGTAGTACATCTACTACTTGCAGGCTACTTTTACCGGTAGATATTAGGTCTTCTACCACTACTACTTTCTTGCCAGGTTCCAGCACACCTTCTATCTGGTTGCCCATACCGTGTTCCTTAGGCTTAGAGCGCACATATATAAAAGGAAGTTTCAACAGGTCGGCAGCCATTACACCATGGGCTATGCCCGCAGTGGCAACACCGGCTATTACTTCAGCATCTGGGAAATGCTCCAATATCATATTGGCCAGCTCGCTTTTCACAAAATCGCGTACATAGGGGTAGGATAATACTTTACGATTATCACAATACACCGGAGAGTGCCATCCCGAGGCCCATACATAAGGCTTTTGCAGGTTGATTTGTAATGCCTTAATTTGCAGCAGCTTTTCGGCAAAATATTTTTGTGTGCTCATACCACCCAAACCTACGCCAAATAGATAAGTTTACAAACAACTACCGATGAACTTCACTCAAAAAGTATACTACAACAATAAGCCGCTCATTCTTACCAATGATAAGCAACAATATATTAAAGAACATCCTATTGCAGCGGGGTATATGTCCTTTACAGGAGCTTTTGCGCGTAATTATCGTTTGGCATTCCAGCATCTGGAAAAACTGACTTCCCTCGGTGCTATTATAGAAGACATATCTTCAAGGTCATTACATCAGGAATTGCATAATTTATATAGCCCTGTAGATGCAGGTGGTGGGGTAGTGCTGAATGAAGCAGGTAGTGTACTGATGATATACCGTCGTGGTAAATGGGACCTTCCCAAAGGTAAGCGCGACCCGGGAGAAGAAATCACTCATTGTTCTATACGCGAGGTATGTGAAGAAACAGGTTTGAAGAATATCGTATTGGGAAACAAGATCTGCGATACTTTTCATGTTTATGCACAGAACAGAGAGAGCCTGCTGAAGCGTACTGCATGGTATAAAATGACAGCATCATCATCAGAGATTCTGACACCACAAAAAGAAGAGAACATACTGGAAGCCCGCTGGATAGCGCCTGCTGATCTGGGTCCTATAGTAATGAAATCTTACGAGGCCATAAGAGAAGTATTGACACAGGCCGGTTTTAAATGGTAATCTATTTAAGATGGATACCCTTAGGTACGAACTGGCTTACATCACCGCCATTGCGTATCACATCTCTTACCAGTGTAGATGATATAGTAGAATAAAGCGGAGAGCAGGTAAGGAAAATGGTCTCTATCTCATGATCCAACATACGGTTCATATCTGCTATGGCTTTCTCGTATTCAAAATCGCTTACATAGCGTATGCCTCTCAGTATATATTTAGCACCTATCTCTTTACAGAAATTGATGGTCAATCCTTTGTAGCCTACTATTTCTATACGAGGGTCATCCTTGAATAATTCTTTCATCCAGTTCACACGTTGCTCTTCTGAGAACATTGGTTGTTTAGAGGCATTACTACCTACGCCTATCACTAGTTTGTCGAATAATGACACAGAGCGCTCTATGACATCTACATGGCCCAATGTGATAGGGTCGAATGTACCGGGAAATAAGCAGATGCGTTGCATAGGCTATTCGCTTGGTTGTGTGAAATAAGAAAATATAGTAGTGCCGTAATTCTTCATTCTCTGAAAACGCGGATGTTGCTGATAATCGTTTCGTGGGGTATGCTCCAGCACAAAAACACCATCAGGTAACAACATATTCTTTTCAAAAACTAATAGTGGCAGATCGTCAATAGCATCGAGTGCATATGGAGGGCCTGCGAAAATAAAATCAAATTGTTCGGTGCATTGTTTCATGTACTTGAATACATCGCCCCGTATGATATGTAGCTTGTCTGCTATCTTTAATTCTTCTGCTGTTCTCTTGATGAAATCGAGTGTGGTGCTATCTCTTTCTATAATGGTCAGGTCGTCTGCGCCGCGCGATGCCAGCTCGTAACTGATACTGCCTGTACCACCAAAAAGGTCTAATGTCTTAATGCCTTCAATGTCAATAAAGTTCTGTAAAGTATTGAACAATCCTTCTTTGGCTATATCTGTAGTAGGTCTTGCAGGTATCTTTGCAGGCGGATGGAATTTCCTGCCACTATGTATGCCACCTATGATGCGCATGCGTTCAGTTGTTGTAACATATTATTGGTAACACCCCATGTAGGGTCTGCATTGAAAGGACCTGTAGTGCCCTCTTTTTCTACATCAAAGTACTCGCAAAGTGTATTGAGTGTATCTAATAATCCTATATTAGAAACGCTGGATTGTACACTCAGCTGATCTTCGGGTATGCCATTCTCTTTGCAGAGCAACTTTATTTGGTAAGCTATATCCTCGGCAGTTTCGTAATTGAATACCTGATGCCAATGTATGCTACGACTCTTATACAAGGTAGCATATACCTGACCTGCTGTGATACAGCATTGCAGTGAATAGTCTGTCTTGTTGTATGGTTTGAAGAATTGGTATGCAGCAAAAGGCATTACTTTGGCATGAGGGAAGTAGCGTGTAAGAAGGCTCTTAATAGCTGATTCCCAGGCGTATATATAATTAGCCTGATCCTTGCGTAATGGTTGTATAGATATTACTTCGTCGTTAGGAACATAGTAGAGTTGTTGCAGCCATTTTTCAGCCTTGCCCTGATTGTATAATTCATCAGGCACTACCATATACTTATCGCTACCTATAAAAATGTGCTTGACGATCTCGTTATTGGTCAGCAACAGCTCTGTGCTGAACTGGTGTTCAAAGAAATCGAGACCCCAGGGGCTGATACTCTTTTTGTATTCGCTATGACGCACCATCAGCAGATCGCCCTGAGTACTGAAGCCTGCAACAATGAGCTCATGGGGCAGCATTACGCATATCACACGTGTGACCTGCGATATAAGACCAGCACCTGCATGCGCATTATAGCTGTACTGATTTATTATAGTATTAGAAATATCAGACATAGAAACCCCACAATTATAGAATATTTTTGTGACACTTACACCATTTCCGCTCAGTAGCACTATCTTTCGGGCGGATGACAATTATGATATAAATAGTATTTGAAAAATTATCTTAGTGAGTATCATCGTATTTTGGACAAAATTGAGGACATATAAAGCTAAGCGTGAAAGTATCGGTAACCAATAAAGACATCATAAAACTGGCAGCTCCTATATCGCTGGCATTGCTTATTCCACAGATCAATTTTCTTACCAATACGGCCTTTTTAGGTCGCTTGGGAGAGAGGGAGATGGGTGTGAATGGTGTAAGTGGTGTTTTCTACCTGACGCTGGCCATGATAGGCTATGGACTGAGCAGTGGTATACAGGTACAAATGGCACGCCGTGCAGGAGAGGGTGATACACAGGGCCTGGCCAGACTGTTCACTAATGGTATCATGCTATCAGTGATGTTTGCACTAGGTATGATGATGTTATCCTTATGGTTTGCACCTATCATATTTGGTTTCAGTCTGCATAATAATAGTAATGCCATACTTACTATCAACTACCTGTACATCAGAGTATGGGGGCTGCCCTTTCTGATGATGGCACAACTAGCCAATGCATTTTATATATCTACTAACCAGAGCAGGTTCTTGATATGGGGATCGCTGGGTGCCACGATAGTGAATATCTTCTTTGACTATGTGCTCATATTTGGTAATATGGGTTTCCCTGCCATGGGCCTGGAAGGTGCAGCTATGGCCTCTATCATATCAGAGTTCACACTGTGTGCCATTATGTATGGTATCTTTTATTTCAAGAGATTCTATATGGAGTATCCGCTATACGACCATATTCGTTTCGATTTCAAACTATCTCGTCGTACACTGAAAGTATCGGCACCCCTTATTGTACAATATCTGTTCAGTATAGGTGGCTGGCAAATATTCTTCATATTCGTAGAGCATCTAGGAGATAAAGAATTGGCTACTTCTCAAATATTGAGGAGTGTATTCGGTATCATGGGTATAGGTACTTGGGCTTTTGCAGCTACTACCAATACTATGGTGAGCAATGTGATAGGGCAGGGCAAACAAAGAGAAGTGCTGTATCTGGTAGGTAAAATAGCCAAGCTGAGTTTTATATTCTCGGGCATCATATGTGTGATACTGTTTCTGTTCTCAGACGCCTTCCTGGCATTGTATCGTAATGATCCGGAGTTGGTGGCCTTTGCCAGACCTAGTCTGTATGTAATAATACTGGCCAGCATGATCATGTCGCTGTCTACCATCGTATTTAATGGTGTGGTAGGCACCGGAAAGACCGTAGTGAATCTTTCGATAGAGATCACCTGTGTATTCTCGTACCTTATATATTGCTATATATTTATAGAGCGTATGCATTCACCACTCTATATAGCATGGGGTTCAGAGTTTGTATACTGGACCAGCCTGCTGCTAATAGGGCTTTGGTACCTGCGTAGTAATAAATGGAAAGGCAATAAGATATAAGCCTACAGAGTGGTTTGTTCCATAATATCGGCCATATCTATACCATTATGGCTTTCTTCATACACACATTCCCCATTTTTGATGAGTAATATCTGTGGGGATTCGTGGTGTACCTTAAAATCCTCTGCTATCTTATTAGAAATAGGGCGATATTGTAGTAGGTCCAGATAATAAAAAGGTATATTATCGGGTGCTTGTTCCCTTTCTAGACGGCTTTTGGCCATAGTGCTGATAGAGCAGCGAGTACTGTGTTTGAAGATAATGACAGGCTGTTGATGACTTTGAGCTTTAATATCCTCTAATTGCTCTTCTTTAGTGAGTGCTATCCAATTCATGATGCAAATTTACGACAAAGTAACTAAACCCATTATTGATAGCAGTTGTAGCGGTATAGAAGTAAGTAATGAAAAGTAATGTTTGCGATTGCGCGAATTGGCTTTATTTTTAACCCGTAAAACGATTTTTCTCAATGAAGCATGCATTTGTATTCCCGGGTCAAGGAGCACAGTTCTCCGGAATGGGTAAAAACTTATATGAGCAAAATACGCTCGCTAAAGAATATTTTGAACAGGCGAATGAGATACTGGGATTTCGTATCACAGATATCATGTTCAGTGGTACAGATGAAGATCTGAAACAAACCAAGGTAACACAGCCAGCTATTTTCTTGCATTCGGTGATACTATTTGAAACTACAGCAGATCTGAAACCTGAAATGGTAGCAGGACACTCACTGGGTGAATTCTCTGCATTGGTAGCCAATAAAGTATTGTCTTTTGAAGATGGGCTACGACTGGTAGCCAAACGCTCCGCAGCTATGCAACGTGCCTGCGAGATCAACCCCTCGACCATGGCAGCAGTATTAGGATTGGAAGATGAGAAAGTAGAACAAATATGCAGCGAGTTCAAAGGCGAAGTAGTGGTAGCTGCTAATTATAATTGTCCCGGACAACTGGTAATAAGCGGTAGCATAGCAGGTATACAACAAGCATGTGAAAAACTGAAAGCAGCCGGTGCTAAACGCGCATTGGTACTGCAAGTGGGTGGGGCATTCCACTCGCCACTGATGGAACCTGCACGCGAAGAATTGAAAGCAGCTATAGAAAGCACACACTTTGGCACACCTATATGTCCTGTGTATCAGAATGTTGATGCACAACCATATACAGACCCTGCGAAGATCAAACAAAATCTGATCAATCAACTTACATCACCTGTACGTTGGACACAATCTGTACAGAAGATGGTAGCAGATGGTGCTAGTCGTTTTACAGAAGTAGGGCCTGGTAATGTGTTGCAAGGTCTTGTGAAAAAAATAGCTAAGGAAATGATAACAGATGGTATCAACTAAGAGCTACGGATAAGCATAAAAATAAAATTGCGTCTCATTAGTGACGCAATTTTTATTTTATAAAAGATGTAATTTATTACTTGAGGTCTACTACTTCTACACCGGGATGTGCAGCCTTGTCGAAAACAAAAGATGCATCGCTGATAGTAGCATTAGGAGTAAAACCGCTGATCTCGTACTGGTATTTGTTGCCGTTCTTTTCCCAGTAGCTACCGCCTGAGATAGTAGTAGTAGCTTTGTCTACAACCAGTTCCAGTTTGGTGAATTGTTTGCTTTTATTCAGCGGCATCAGTTCCAGTACATCACAGTTCTTACCGTTTATTTTCTTTTCTCCGACGAATTTATAAGAGTATTCTTTATCGTAGAAATTAGTGAAGAGCTTGTCGGGAGATAATGTTTGTTCGTTAGGGTTGTAAGCACTTACTTGTACCTCGTTGGTCTCCTTCATGTAAGTCCAAACTGTTTTAGTATCGCAGATGATCTCCTGCCCGTTGAGCGATACATGGTATTTGCGACCTTTCATAGAGAAAGAACCTTTTTTAGTTTCCTTCACTTTGCCTTTAGCATCAGTAAGGTGTAAAGCAAAATTGGCTTTCAAAGATTTAAGACTATTGATCTTTTTACTTACTCCTTCTAGAACGGCTTTAGCTTTAGGGTCGTTCTGTGCTGATACTGTTTGTGTAGTAATGCAAATGATGGTCAGGCAAATGGCCAGAAATTTTTTCATGTTCTTTTGTTTCGTAATCAAATAATTATAGTTAATAAAATGGCTGCAAAGTAAAGCTTTGTAGTGTGATGATTAAGTTAAAATCCACCATTCAACAACTCTGACAGGTCGGCTTCTGTTTTAATATATACATCGCGAGGTTTACTGCCGATGCCGGGGCCTACTATACCGGCTGCTTCCAATTGGTCCATAATACGACCTGCGCGGTTATATCCCAGATTTAAGCGACGTTGCAAATTGGATGTAGAGCCATTTTGTGTTTGCACAACCAAGCGGGCACATTCATCAAATAATTTATCTCTATTAGTAAGGTCTACTTCTTTTGACCCGCTATCAATATCATCACCCTCGTATTCAGGCAGTTCAAATGCAGAAGCATAGCCACGTTGTTTGCCAATGAAATTCACTATGCGCTCTACTTCAGGAGTATCTACAAAAGCACATTGTAAACGCAGTAATTCACTACCGTGAGATACCAACATATCACCACGACCGATGAGCTGTTCTGCACCACCAGTATCTAATATGGTACGAGAATCGACCTTAGCAGAAACCTTGAATGCGATACGTGCAGGGAAGTTAGCCTTGATAGTACCTGTGATGACATTTACAGAAGGGCGCTGAGTAGCAATGATCAGGTGTATCCCAATAGCACGAGCCAGCTGTGCTAGACGAGCAATAGGCATTTCCACCTCTTTACCGGCAGTCATTATCAGGTCGGCAAACTCATCTATTACCAATACTATAAAAGGAAGATACTTATGTCCGTTCTCGGGATTCAACCGGCGACTGATAAATTTTTCGTTATACTCTTTTATATTACGAGCACCAGCTTCTTTCAATAATTCATAGCGATTATCCATCTCTATGCACAGCGCATTGAGTGTGTTGATCACCTTCTTAGTGTCTGTAATGATCGCCTCTTCTTCGTTAGGAAGTTTTGCGAGGAAGTGTTTTTCAATAGTGCGATAAATAGACAATTCTACTTTCTTAGGATCGACCATAACAAACTTCAAATGCGAGGGATGTTTCTTGTATAAAAGTGATACAAGAATAGCATTGATACCTACAGATTTTCCTTGGCCTGTAGCACCTGCCATCAGCAAGTGAGGCATGGTAGCAAGGTCTACTATATAATTCTCATTATCTATCTTTTTGCCTAGTGCAATAGGCAAACTCATTTTGTTGTTGATGAACTTATCGCTAGTCAACAAGGCACGCATAGATACTATTTGTTTGTTGGCATTAGGCACTTCTATACCTATAGTACCACGGCCCGGTATAGGTGCTATGATACGTATGCCCAGTGCAGCTAAATTCAGCGCTATGTCATCTTCCAGGTTGCGTATTTTGGATATGCGCACACCTTCTGATGGCACTATCTCATATAGCGTAACAGTAGGGCCTACAGTAGCACTGATACGTTGTATAGCAATGCCAAAACTCAATAATGTTTTTTCAATCAGGGTCTTATTTTTCTCTAACTCTTCTTTATCTAAAGAGATGGTTTCCTGTGCACGTTCTTCTAAGAGGTCCAGTGTAGGGAATTTATAATCAGGCAGATCTAATTCAGGTGCATAAGGTTCGTTATCCTCTATGCTGATGTGGGCACCATGAGTAATAATAGCTGTTGGTTCTTCTTCTTGTGTGATGACCTCGAAAGAAAGATAGGCATGTTGTGTAGCATTTTTAGCAACACTTTCTGTAAGTGGTTGAATGATGTCATCATCCGTTTCTTCCAGTGCTTCCTCTGCCATTTTCTCAGCCACAGTCATATCCCAAATGTCTTCTTGATCTTCTTCTTCGATAGCTATTTGGTGTAGACCTTCCACATGGTCATCTACAGAGTTTTTCATGCTGTTCTCAGCAGCTGCAATAGTTACAGGTGTAGGAACAACAGTAGCTTCTTTTGTTTTTTCTTCCTTTGGTTTTGGCTCGGGAGTGACAGCCTTTACTACATTATTTGCTGCTGTTCGGGCACGGCGTATAAGCGGAGAAATATCTAAGGCAAATACTACAAATAGAAAGAAGCAAGCAATAGCTAATAAGGTTAAGCCAGTGCCGGCAGTGCCTATCAGGCCATTCATGTATTCTATAGTGACATTACCCCACGCACCACCAAATGGGAAGCTGGCATGAGGGGATAAAAATGCCAGTATAGGTGCAATGACTAATAGTAATATAGATACCCAGCGTAGATAGCGCAATAAGGAATTTACACGTTTGGAGTATATCAGATGCAGGCCTATAGAGGTTATGAAAAAGCCAATGGCCAAAGATGCGATACCTGCTCCGTTATATACCAGCTCGTGAGAGGTAACTGCACCTATACGTCCTAACCAATTTGCAGGAGTGGGTCCATGTAATAGGTAGTTTTTCAAGCTACCTGAAGCAAAGAATTTATCCTGATCAAGTTTCCAAGTGAAGAAATAGCTAATAATTGCAAATGAGACAAAAACACCCAGAAGTAAAAAAAAGATACCTGCGCCTAGGCGTAACTGGCGAGTTTTATCGACAGAAATCGGGGCAATTGGTTCAGAATCTTGGGGTGGGGTTGCTTTGTTATTTTTCTTGGTAGATGCCATATGCGGTTTGCAAGAATTAAAGGTACAATTTTAATACAGTTGACAATTTGATAATTTATATATATGTTGAAGAAACGTAAAGATAAATTGTAAAACATGTATAAAAATGTCTATTTTTGGCTTGATTTTATGTATTTTTAGGAAATAACAAACCTTTTGTATTCATATAACCGTCTTATACGAAAAGTGTAAACTATGCGCATTTTTACATCACCCTTTTCAGGAAGAGCAGGAATATATAGGGTATTAAGTGTATTTATATGCTGTATGCTACCCACCCTCTCTTCTTTTGCACAAGTAACAGTGAACGGAAACCAAACTGCAGTAGCCCTAGCTCAACAGCTAGTAGGTGCTGGTGTAACAGTTTCTAATCCTACCTTAACTTGTCCAACCAACGCAAATGGAATATTCCATGTAGTGACCAGTAATTTGGGTTTGGATAGTGGGATAGTACTTACAAGTGGTACTGCCGCAACATCTGGTACAGCAATAGGTGTGAATGGAACAGAAGGTGGATCGAATTTTGTGAGTACAAATAATAATGCCCCTGGCGATGTACAATTGAACGCATTAGCAGGACAAACTACTTTTGATGCGTGTGCATTAGAGTTTGATTTCATTCCACAAGGGGATACTATTAAATTCAAATATGTATTTGGTTCTCAGGAATATACGAACTATTCATGCTCTAATTTTAATGACGTATTTGGTTTCTTCATTACTGGTCCGGGTATCGTAGGTTCTCCAAATATTGCATTAATACCGGGAACCAATATTCCTGTTGCCATCAATAGTACCACTGACCCTGTAGTTAATAATGTATCTAATACATCTCAATGTACTGCTATGGGGCCAGGCTCTCCATTTTCTCAGTATTATGTTAATAATTTGGGTGGTGCTACTATTACATATCCGGGCTTTACAACTGTGTTGACAGCCATACATTCTGTTACCCCTTGTCAATCATACCATTTGAAAATGGCTGTAGCAGATGCCAGTGATGGAGTGTTAGATTCTGGTGTATTTATCGAGGGCGGTAGTTTGACATCACCTGGTGCTGCCAGTGCATCGTCTTTCGGTTCCGGTGGCTTGCCTTATTGTGTAAGAGGTTGCTTGCCTGGTAAATATGTTTTCAAAAGGCCGTTACCATTGCCAATACCACTTGTTATACATTATGGCATAATTGGTACTGCGATAAATGGGTATGATTATCAAACCATACCTGATAGCGTAGTGATACCTGCATACGATACTATGACCACAGAATATATTTTTGGTTTGTATGTACCACCTGCAGGCCCTAAGACCGTTGGACTGATCCTTACTAATAACGTTAACTGTGTAGCTACTTTAGATACAGTTTATTTGACTATTTACGATTCTATTTATACAAAGATATTATCACCTGATACTACTATTTGCTTAGGTAATACAGTGAACATACAAGCAGAAGGAGATACCATACTTAGTTTTGCATGGACACCGGTTGCAGGTCTTACCAGTACAAACACTTTGAATACATCTGCTACGCCATTAGGTACTACTACTTATACTATTACGTCTGATCTTTTAGGTGCGGGATGTCCTCCAGTGCATCATAGTATCACTATTACTGTAGATACAATACCTTCCATTACAATAACGCCTGATACTACCATATGTTTGGGCATGTCTGTACCATTAAGTATTTCTACATTCCCGTCACCATTGCCGACGAAGCCATATACCTATCAGTGGACACCGGCAGGATCTGGTTTGAGCGGGTATACAATACCTGATCCGATAGCGACACCAACGGCTACTACTACATATGTAGTGACTGTTAGCCCTGTAGCGTCAGGATGTAGTGCTAAAGACACTATGAAGATAACGGTACTACCGAATGATTTCACTTTATATAATGGAGACACTGCTATTTGTAGAGGTGGTTCGATAGTGATAAATGCTACCGGAGATCCTAATTTTACTTATGTATGGTCGCCTACCAATGGTATAGTCAATCCATTTATCATTAATCCTACTATTACGCCTGATACATCTAATAAGTATACAGTTACAGCTAGTTATCCGGGATGTCCATTAATGACACATTCGTTCACAGTAGATGTACAACCTATACCTATTGCATATGCAGGTGTAGATAGGCAAGTGTGTGAGTGGGATACTTTGCATATGCATGCATCAGTAACTCCGGGTTGGTATACTCATTACTCCTATCAATGGAGCCCTACAACGCATTTAGATTACCCTACACAACCGGATGTTGTTTTCAATGGTACACAGGATACTGATCTGATAGTTACGATAACTACTCCTGTAGGATGTAGTGATACTGATACTGTTCATATTACTGTATGGCCGGGTGCATTTGCAACTGTTACCCCTACTCAGGATATTAATATTTGTCCGGGTGATAGTGTTCAGTTTGGTGTTACAGGTTCAGGTGTGGCATTCCAATGGAGTCCGGAACTATATTTGAATGATAGTACTATCCCTAACCCAATGAGTCATCCTATCACTAATATTTCCTACCATTTATTAGTAACAGATATTCACGGCTGCAAGGATACATTCGATCGTAATATATATATACATCCTCAAGCTGTATTATCTCTGCCTGATTCTGTAGTGTTATATCCCGGTGAGAGTTCTATGCTCATACCTGCCGGGAATTGCATAGCATCATTTAACTGGTCTCCATCAATAGGGTTGAGTTCAACAAATATTTCTAATCCTACTGCGATGCCTGATATATCAACTCGTTATTATTTGACAGCCAGTACAGAATGGAACTGCGTAGCCAGCGATTCGATAGATGTAATAGTGCACGGAGAGTCGATAGTAGGCATTCCAAACGCCTTTTCACCGGGTACCGGACCAAATTCAGATTTAAAAATTATTATGAGAGGCATTGCTACTTTGAAAAATTTCAGTATTTTCAACCGCTGGGGCAACAAAGTATTTGAGACAGCCGATATAAATGAAGGCTGGAATGGCAAATATAAAGGTGAACCACAACCTATGGGTGTATATGTATACATGGTAGAAGCATATACTAAAGCAGGACAAAGAATCTATAAACAAGGAAATATAACTTTAATTAGATAACATCCCTTAAGGTAACAATATCATGATCAGGAAAAGCACCTTTACTCGTGCAAGTTTGGTAGCAGCACTTGCACTTTCGTTAACGACAGCGCAGGCTCAGGACATTCACTTTACTCAGTTTATTGCATCACCATTGATCGTTAACCCGGCTTTTACAGGTAACTACGAAGGTCAGTATCGTGCTGCTGCAGTATACCGTAATCAATGGTCTAGTGTAACGATCCCTTTTGTTACCTATGCAGCTTCTTTCGATATGCCCATAGTACATGATCTTACCATAGACGACTATCTGGCGGCTGGTTTACAGCTATATAATGATAAAGCCGGTGATGGTAATCTGTCTAATTTTTCAGCTTTGGCATCTTTAGCTTATCATAAATATTTGGGAGCTTCTCAAAACAAAGTTTTGTCATTTGGAATACAAGGTGGATATTCTGAAAAGAGTATCGACCTGAGCAAATTATATTTCGGAGATGAGTTCACTAATGGTGTATTCAATCATGGTATCTCTCCTGAATATCCTTATATGAACAACAAGGTGCATTTCTTCAATGTAAATGCAGGCCTTAGTTTTTCTCAAAGTATCGGGGATAGATTTTCTTATACTATTGGAGCTGGTGGTAACAACTTGAATCAACCTCAGGAATCATTACAACAAAAGAAAAACAATGATGTTGGGTTAGGTATGCGTTATACAGGTCAACTGGGTATGATACTCTATGTAACTGACAGATTTAGCTTACAACCTGCTGTATTGTACCAAACACAATCTTCAGCTACAGAAATAATAGGTGGTAATGATTTCTCATATATTGTAGGAAATCCTGAAGTTCGTTCAATGGCTACCTCAGTATTTGCAGGTGCATGGTATCGCTCTGAAGATGCGATATTGGCTACAGCAGGTATTCAATTCAAAGGAGTACGTATAGGTTTAAGTTATGATTATAATATATCTTCTTTGAATACAGCTTCTAATGGTAATGGTGGTTTTGAAATATCAGTACGTTTCATAGCTCCAAAACCACTTGAATTTGCGCACAGGCTTACTTATCCGTGCTCACGCTTCTAGAATTTATAAATAATATAATATGAAAGGGCGAAAAATATTTTTGAAAGCCCTTTCTTTTTTTTGAACCAATTCATACTTTTATACCCATTAATAATGCTCACGCACATGAGAAAAAATTGGCTGCTCCTGATATTGGCAACGGTTCTTGTTACTATTCAATATGATGCACACGCTCAAAAGCACCTAAAAGAAAAGTACAGAAGCAAAGCAGATGATCCTGTTACAAAACTGCCTTATGAAAAGAAACTTCGTTGGGCAGATGACTTGTATAATTCCGGAAGCTATTTCAATGCCGTTGAATACTACCAACAGTTAAAGCAAGAACAAGAGCGTAATCCATATCTTACCTATCAGTTAGCTGAGTGTTATTGGATGACACGTGACTATGCGAATGCAGCTCACTATTATGGAGAAGTATTTGCATTGGCTCCTAAATTGTATCCTGAAGCAACTTATAAGGAAGCTGCCATGTTGAAACAATCTGGTGCTTATGAAACAGCAATCAAGCAATTCAATAAATTCATTGCTGATAATCCTAAGACATACAAGAAACTTAAGAAACAGGCGAAAAGAGAAATAGATGGTTGCAACATGGCTATCAATACCATGAAAGACCCTCAGCCGGTTACTGTTGTTAATTGTGGTCCTAATGTAAATAGTGCATACACAGAGTTGTCTCCATATCCATTGGGCGATACTTCATTATTGTTTGGTTCAATGAGCCAAAATGATGTTGTTACTTACAATAAACGAAGCCGTGATGGAGGCTATTTGTCTCACTTCATGACATCTCGCAAATTGATCCTTAATGGAGGCCAAATCGATTCATTCCAATGGGCTTTGAAATTTAATGACGGTAAATTTTCAAATAATACTGAGCACGTTGGTAATGGCTGTTATAGCCCGGGTGGTGAGCGTTTC
Source organism: Bacteroidota bacterium (assembly GCA_037144255.1). Taxonomy (GTDB): domain Bacteria; phylum Bacteroidota; class Bacteroidia; order Chitinophagales; family Chitinophagaceae; genus JBAWXE01. Next base: position 22,430 of record JBAWXE010000019.1, read on the forward strand.
TATTTTACTCGTTGTGCAGAGGCTGATTCTAATGAAATGATCTGTAAGATATTCGTTTCTAAATTTGAAAAAAATAAATGGTCTGAGCCTGAATTATTGCAAGAAGGTATCAACGAAGAAGGTTCTAACACACATCCATTCTGTGCTAAAGTAGGTAAGAAAGAAGTATTATTCTTCTCTTCTAATCGTAAACTACAAAGTCGTGGTGGTTATGATATCTGGTACTCTATCATTGATCCTCGTACCAATACTTATCGTCGTCCACAAAATGCAGGTAAGCAGATCAATACTGAGTATGATGAGATCACTCCATATTATGACTCTCGAGTAAACAAACTTTATTTTGCTTCTAATGGTTGGGTAGGTCTTGGAGGTTATGATATATTCTCTGCTGATGGTGGTCCTTCACGTTACACAAATTTGTCTAACTTAGGTTTCCCTATTAACTCATCAGCGGATGAATTATACTTCATTAAAGATCCAATAGGTAAACCGGATGCATATGTTGTTTCTAACCGTATCGGTTCAATTGCATTGAAAAATCCAACATGTTGTGATGATATTTGGAGAATACAGATCGAGCCTAAACTGAAAGTTGTAGGTAAGGTGATGAATAAAGCGAACAAGAATATCATTACAGAATCTGTAGTGAAAATGGTAAATGAGCAAGGCGAATTGAAAACATTTGATTCAAGAGATGGCTCATTTATGTTCAATACTCCACGTGGACATTCTTATGTATTTACAGCTGATAAAGCTAACTACAGTTCTGGTCGTGCTACAGTAAGTACTATGGATATCAAACGTACTGATCCGGATGATACAGTAGTTGTTAATATTTATTTGGATACCATATCCATGATGAATTCAGAATTCCATGTTAGCAATGTTTATTATGATTATGATAAGGCTACATTGAAACCTGAGTCTATTGCTTCTTTAGATTCATTGGTGAATTTCATGAAAGACAACCCTTCTTTGAGTGTTGAGATATATGCATTCACAGATGGTAAAGGTGCTGATAAGTATAACGAAGATCTTTCTCGCCGTCGTGCTGAAGCTGTTATGGCTTACATCGAAAAGAGTGGTGTAGAAGCTGGTCGTATGATCGCTAAAGGTTTAGGTAAATCTAATCCGGCTGCATCTAACAATGATGAATCAGGACGTGCAAGAAATCGTCGTACTGAATTCCGTATCACTTCGGATGTTGGTACACGTCGTGTACTTTATAACAGCAGCAAACCTGGTGATATTGGTGCTCAACAAAAAAATCTGCAGATCAACGAGAATATCAATGAAGATAGTACTGCAGAACCTGCTGACTCTGAATCTAAAATGGGTACTCCGGGTAGTCGTGTAAATAAGAAACAACCACAAGGTAAATAGTTTTGTACCGATACTTTATTTGAAAGGTTGTACGCAAGTACAACCTTTTTTTGTGAATTCATAAAGCCAATTTCATGGAATATATACAAGTAGCCTTCACCTCATTTGACCTAGCTATACGAGAAGAATTAATGGCAGAACTGAGTGAGATAGGATATGAAGGTTTTGAGGAGACTGATGAACAACTGTTAGCTTTTATACCTACTGATATTTTTGATGAAAGTGTACTTATACAAATTGCTAAAATAAAAGATACTGATTTTATTACTACAGTTATACCACAACAAAATTGGAATGCACAGTGGGAGTCTGATTTTCAGCCGGTAATTGTTCCTGGGTTTTGTACTGTAAGGGCAGATTTCCATAAGAAGCAGGTAGATACACCATTTGATATAGTTATCACACCCAAGATGTCGTTTGGTACAGGTCACCATGCAACAACACAATTGATGATGATGCAAATGCGGGGCTTGGACCTGAAGGATAAGAAAATTTTAGATTTTGGTACAGGTACAGGTATTTTAGCCATACTTGCAGAGATGATGGGTGCTGCCGAAATATTGGCTATTGATAATGATGAATGGTCTTATACGAATGCTTTAGAGAATTTGGAACGCAATTCCAGTAAAAATATTACTGTAAAACAGGGTTCTTTAGATGTAGTAAATAGCGCTACTTATGATATTATTTTTGCCAATATTAATAGACATATACTATTACAATATGCAAATGAGATGTCAGGATTGTTAAAAACTGATTCTAAATTGTTGTTGAGCGGTATACTTGTAGAGGATAGAGATATGATAATTAACGCCTTTGTAGCTAATAAATGTACTTTTATAGCTGAAAACAGTCTCAATAATTGGATGGTAGTAGAATTTAATAAATAGTAAATATATGTTAAATGTGATTTTGGTTGATAAAAAACATTTATAGTGCTATTAAGAAATTGAGAGAATATTGTTAAATTTGACGTTTCCAATAAAAGCTAAGAATGACAATTGCAATTCTTATTGTATTAGCATACCTGATAGGCTCTATACCCACTGCGGTATGGGTAAGCAAGAGGGTTTATGGGATCGATATCCGCGAACATGGTAGCGGAAATGCAGGTGCCACTAATACTTTCAGGATACTAGGCCCTAAAGCTGGTTCCGGAGTTATGTTTATGGATATGATCAAAGGGTTCATAGCTGTAAAACTCTGCCTATTCTCTCATTTAGACTGGACAAGTGAAGCGTTTGTAAATCTGCAAATAGTATTAGGTCTCGCTTCTGTAATAGGTCATATATTTCCTGTTTGGGCTGAATTCAGAGGTGGTAAAGGTATTGCTACATTATTTGGCATGATACTATCCATTCAACCTTTAGTGGCTATCAGTCTGATAGGGGTGTTTCTGTTCATGCTTTTTGTAACGCGATATGTATCACTAAGTTCTATCAGTGCCAGTATTGCCTTTCCTTTATTGATTCTCTTTATTTTTAATGAGCCTGAATTAAGTTATAGATTGTTTGCAATTGCCACAGCATGTCTTGTGGTGCTAACACACTATAAGAATATTAGTCGTTTACTAAATGGTAATGAAAACAAGGTACCATTGTTCCGCAAACGCAGATCACGTCACGAAGGTTGATCATTGCAAAAGATACCTTTTCATAAGCGCCTAATAAGTTATATATATCCGGTAAAGATCCGGGAAAGTTCCAGTTCAGTTAATCCAGTTCTGGAACTTTTTTTTTATCGTAACAGGTATCAACTTGCTACACTAGATGCTCTTTATTCTGATGGTGATAAATATAGACCATTAACTATTGCATTTAAAGCGATCAAGGAGCAATTGCCCAAAGTGAGGAATGTACTAGTACTGGGTACAGGCTTGGGTAGTGCAGTACATATATTGGATGGTATGGGTTGCCAACCAAATTATACTTTAGTAGAAATAGACAAACAGGTATTGCAATGGGCATTAGAATTCCTGCCGACAAATGTAAGACATGTACTACCCGTTCATGAGGATGCAGTCCATTTCGTACAAGAGAATGAAAAAAAATACGACTTGCTCATCGTAGATGTTTTTGTTGGGAGAGAAGTACCTGATTTTGTGATCAGTAATTCATTCATAGAAAAATGCCACCAAAGTGTAATACCTGGTGGCCATTTTATCGTGAACTATATAGTGAACGATAACAGACAATGGGAAAAAGTGCAACAAAAGATAACCAACATTTTCCCCAAGAACAAGATCATATCATTAGATATGAATAGAATTATTATTGCTACAGTTTAGCAGACTGTATACGTAGTACTTTCCTGTTTTTCTTTTGTACACGCATTTTTTCAGGTACCATTTTCAGTATCTCGTCCATCAGACTTTGTAGTAGTGTAAGACGAACAAAATGATCGTTAGTTACTAGACTTACTTCGCGTACAGGTTCCGGATCTTCGAAATAACGTACATGTTCCATTTGGTCGTCGTTGAATTCCAAAGTGGCTAACTCGGGTAATACAGCAAGGCCCTTGTTTTTGTCTACCATCTTACGCAGTGTTTCTACATTGCTGGATTCATATCTGTAAGGCCGTGCAGCCTGCAGTTGTTGTATCTGCTCGCTACATAGATTGATGATCTGGTTGCGCATACAATGTCCTTCATTGAGCAGCCAGATACGATCAAGCGCTATATCATCCGGAGTGATCATTTTCTTTTTCAATGCCGGTTCACCATCAGAGAAATATGCAACGAAAGTTTCGTAGAACAGTGGATATTCTTTTATCCCATTTTCTTCTAGTGGAGTGCTAACCAAAGCTGCATCAATTTCGTTTTTTCGCAACGCAGCTATAACTTGATGAGTTTCAAGTTCTTTTACTTCCAATTTTACATCAGGGAAATGAACAGAGTAACTTTCCAGTAAACCTGGTAAAATATAAGGAGCAATGGTAGGTATAACTGCAAACCTAAAAGTGCCGGCTAAATTATTTTGTTGGCTTTGTATCAATTCGCTGATCTTTTCGCACTCAGATAACACGATCCTAGCCTGTGTTACTATTGCTTCGCCCATAGTTGTTATGGCTATGGGGTGTTTGTTCCTATCAAATAGTTTGATACCTAGCTCTTCTTCCAGTTTTTGTATTTGCATACTTAAAGTAGGCTGAGTAACAAAACATTTTTCTGCAGCAGATACAAAGCTTTTGTATGTAGCTACAGCAACAACATATTCTAATTGGGTGATGGTCATGCGGGGTTAATTTGAGATAACAAACCTAAGGTATATTAGCGATATTGAATACAGAATGAGCTCATAACAATAGTAAAATGAGTGCATTTATAGATGCTTTATACTAATATAAACTATTGGGAATGTCAATCGAGATTATTTTTAGGATATACTATAACATTATCTATTTTTCCTAAAAATTTCATAAATTACAAGCTATATTTGAAAGGTCATTTTAGGTGTTAATAGTGCGCTTAGGATGGCGTCAGCTTTTTTTAATATAAAAGTAATTTAGGAAGAACATATAATTCAATTTGTTATGAACAAAAAAGTTACACTCTTATTATCTTGTTTAGCTCTATTTGTAGCATTACAGACCAGTAAAGCACAAAGCCTAATTCAACAACCATGGGCGACGATTGGGACATTCCCGTATCCTCAGACAACACCAATATTATTTCCGACAAGCTGGACTACTACAGGTAGCTGGTCAACTGTTGCAGCTGCTGGTACAGTATTACCAACATGTAGTGCCGGTGTACCTTCAGCACCAAATGTGGTGAAGTTTTCAAATCAAATTGCTACTTTCAATCCTCCATCTAACAATTTGATATCTCCTCAAATCGATTTTTCATTATATCCGGGGGGGACTAAGACCCTTACATTTTGGATGTATCATAATGCCGGTGCAGCTGCCAATGATAGGATACAGGTTATTGCCAATACAATTGCCAGTAATATAGGCGGAACACCAACTACATTAGGAACATTTAATCGTACTACAGGAACAGGTTGGATTCAACATTCTGTGAATATTGTAGGTTATACTGGTGTTACATATATTATATTTAGAGGTATTTCTGGTGCTAGTATTATCAATACAGGTAACAATATGTATCTTGATAATATTGGTTTGGATTATATTTTACCAGCATGTGCCGGTACCCCCACTCTTACAGCTCCAACACCTGCATCATTAAATATTTGTCCTACGGTGCCTTTTCAGATCACATTACCTTTCATGGCGGCTATTAATCTAAATCCCGGTATTACCTTACAATGGCAATCAACACCGCTAAGTACTCCAACCTTATGGGCTAATGTAGTAGGGCAGACAACTAATATTTTAAATGTTGCCGGTGGTGTTACAGTGCCAACCATCTATAGATGTAGAGCGACATGTTCTAACGGAGGTGCTATAGCATTTTCAAATCCCGATACTGTTACACTGAAACCATTTTATACTTGTTATTGCCAGCCGCCTGTTGTTCCTGTATTAGGTGGCAGTCCTAGTCCGCTTATTGATAGTGTTTCAATAGCCGGTACTTCATTGAATAATTTCACACCAGCTCCTTTGCCGGGATTTTATCAGTTCTATAATCCACCATTACCAAACCAATCATGCAATTTACATGTAGGAGGTGTATATACTATTGGTGTAGGATATAATGCAAGTGCTAAGGGTGGTATGTGGATAGACTATAATCACAGTGCTTCTTTTGCTGATGTTGCAAATGAATTTACTCAAATAAATACGAGTGGTGCACCTGGAATTAAGCAGTTCTTTGTACCACCTCCAGCACAGTGTTCTACAGGTATTACTGCTATGCGTGTACGCTCTACAGATCTAGTAACCAATAATGGCGCTGCAAATGCATGTACAAATAATCCTAATGGAGAAACAGAAGATTATTTGATCAATATACTTCCTGCACCAGCTCTAGATCTTTCAGTTACAGCTATTATACAGCCACAGGATTTCCTTACTATTTGTGGTTTTGGATATATTCCTGTTCGTGTAGCATTATATAATGCCGGTACTACTGCACTTACAAATTTCCCTGTAAAGGCAAGAATGACAGGCCCCATTAATGATTCTGTAACAGCTCAGTATTTAAACACCTTAGCACCGTTTACAAAAGATACTATTTTGTTAGGTTATGTAAGCCCTTCTTTATTGGGCTCTTATACAATCAAGGCTTTTGGAGCAATAAATGGAGATACTATTTTCTATAATGATACTGCTACAAAGATCATTTCAGTTTTAGCAACCCCTCCATCACCGGTAACTGTAAGTGATACAGTATGTAGCGGAATGACAGCTACAATTACTGCTGATTCGGTAGCAGGGTATGTGAATATGTGGTATACAAGTCCAATAAGTGGTAGTGCAACAGTATTTACAGGTAATTCAAGAACATTCACAAATCTTACTCACGATACTACATTCTATGTAGCAGCGCTTACTAATTATCTACCTGGGTTGCTGCAATGTGGTAATGCGGGTATTTTGCCTGATACAGGTGGGATCATGTTCAATATAACACCTGCTGCTAATACTACCATAACCATCGATAGCTTTGCAGGTAAATTCAATGCTAGTGGACCACAACAAGTATTGGTGTATTATAAGAATGGTAGCTTAGTAGGTAGCGAGACCAACCAACTGGCTTGGACTTATATGGGGGCTGATACTGTGAATGCTGTTGCAAACACGATGGCTTCTATAAAAATAGGAGTGCCAATAGTATTGACAGCTGGAAACACTTACGCTATTTATCTTAAGTATAATGCTCTTTCGGCAAATAATACCAATGTCTATAACAATCTTGATATGAGTGTTACAAATTCTACAGCTCTTACAGGTTTGTTTACAGGTAGTGCTAGTCCAAGAGAGTTTGAAGGAACCATATATTATCACAAAGGTGCAGGATGTACTAGCATAAGAGTGCCGGTTACAGCAGCTGTAGGCCCTGCTCCTGTAGTAAATTTAGGAAATGACACAACAGTTTGTACATCAAATCCAATTATATTAGATGCTGGTAATCCGGGTGCTACTTATTTATGGAGTACTTCAGATATTACAGAAAAGATTTCTGTAGCTAGTGCTCCGGGTAATAACCCACATACTATCTCTGTTACAGTTAGTAAATACTGTTCTGTATCAAAATCTATTAACCTTACCATAATACCTAATCCAACAGTAGCTGGTGTTAGTTTTGTACAAGCTGGTGGTCAATTTACTTTTCTTGTAACGAATCCTCAGTTTGTAGATGCATATCAGTGGGATTTTGGTGATGGCTTTACAGCAGTCATCCCTAATCCAATACATACATATGCTAATGGTACCACTCGTACAGTAAGGTTGATCCTCTTGAACTCTTGTGGTTCTGATACCATGTATCTTTCTGTATCGCCTACAGGTATTGAAAATATTACCAATGCCACTTCTTCAATATCACTGTATCCTAACCCGGCTTATAATCAAGTTACATTGACTGCCGGAGATAATGTGCGCTTCAATAATATTGCTATCATGAATAATGTTGGTCAGGTAATACTTCAGGAATCTTCTAACGATGTGAAAACACATCATATGGATATTGCAAACTTACCTTCAGGTTATTATATCATGCATATCAATTCTTCAGAAGGTGAGGTTAATCTTCCTTTTGCAGTGGTGAAATAATTGCAAATTATTTGCATCATGAATGGGTCGGCTATTTGCTGACCCATTTTTGTTTAATGCAGTTTCAACGTTTTTATTTAGCTTGATTGTACCTTTGCTTATTGAATGTTGAATTATGTGTATCATCAATAAAATGAGAATTAAGGCTGATGAGCCTTTGTGGTTAATACAAGTGCCAGACGGCTATAAGCACTTATTTGCTGATGTAGAATTGAAAACATCTTTACCTGCAAAAGGAGGCGTATCTCAACTTGTTTTCTTTGCAATAGATAAGAAAACCATTGATGCTAACATGGAACGTATTGTTGCAAAGTTACAAGAAGGCGCCCTATTTTGGATTTTGTATCCTAAGAAGAGTGGTTCTATAAATTCTCATATGAGTCGTGATGAAAGTTGGGAGATTGCGAAAAACGTCGGCTATGCTCCTGTAACAAGTTCGGCAATAGATAATGATTGGACAGCACTAAGATTCAAGAAGAAATCTCATATTAAAAATGCACTTCGAAATACACCAATTGAACAAAGAGAGGTAGAAGGTATTGATTTTAAGAACCGAACTGTTGTTTTGCCGGCAGATGCATTAAAAGCTATGAAGCCTCATAATGGAATGGTAGACTATTTCTATGGATTGGCTTTTACTCATAAAAAGGAACATCTGGTTGCAATAGCAGATGCTAAAAAGACGGAAACTAGACAACGTAGAATAGAGAAAATGATAGAAATGTTAGGGCAAAAAATGCAACTAAAAAATCTAAAGAAATAATATGGCATATCAAGAAGTACCTAAAGGGTCTGTATTGCAATGGATAAAAGAACATTACGAAGGTAAACTGGTTACAGATTCAATGTCTAAAGCCGGCAACTGGCTGGAATATACACTTGAAGGAATAGAGAAAGGTAAAGCAACAATATCGCTAATGGTGAAAGAGGATATGACCAATCCATATGGCAATATACATGGAGGTATGATGGCATTGTTGGTAGATGAAGCCATTGGCTTAGCAGTTGTAAGTTTGGATGCAGAAACACATTATACTTCATTAAGTCTGAATCTGGACTTTATCTATGCCATCAAGCAAGGGGATAGATTAAAGGCTCATTCTGCTATTATGAGGCAGGGTAAAAAGATCATTCATGCTGAATGTAATGTATATGACATGAATGGCACCTTGCTGGCAAAAGGTATCAGTAATCTGATAGCGACAGGAATGAAGATAAAGGACGAGGCTTAATATGGCATCATATTCCTGTTCTTGTATTCAAAATTTCGCTTTTGCATTTTCATTTTTTACCTTTGAAGGCTCATGCTCAATGGTAAAAAAATAGTAATTGTTCTACCCGCATATAATGCGGCACTCACTCTCGAACGTACCTATAAGGAGATCCCTTTTGATATTGTGGATGAAGTAGTGCTGGTAGATGATAATAGTCGTGATGATACAGTTACTGTAGGTAAGCAGTTAGGTATCCGACATATCATCAAGCACGAAGTGAATAAAGGATATGGCGGTAATCAGAAAAGCTGCTATAAGAAAGCATTGGAGCTAGGTGCTGATGTAGCTATCATGTTGCATCCTGATTATCAATACACCCCAAAGCTCATTCATGCTATGTCATCAATTATAGCGTACGATGTGTACCCAGTTGTGTTAGGTTCCAGGATTTTAGGCAATGGCGCACTGAAAGGTGGTATGCCTATGTATAAATACATTTTCAATCGTTGCCTTACCTTATTTGAAAATGTATTACTGGGCCAAAAGCTAAGTGAATATCATACAGGTTATCGTGCCTTTTCTGCCGATGTAATTCGTTCGATAGATTTCACTCATAATAGCGATGATTTCGTTTTTGATAATGAGATGATCTCTCAGATATTCATGAATGGTTTTGATATAGCAGAGGTAACATGCCCTACTAAATATTTTGAAGAAGCTTCCAGCATCAATTTCTCTCGTAGTATGAAGTATGGAAGGGGAGTGCTTAGAGTATCACTTACGCATAGGTTTCATAAGTGGGGACTTATAAAGAGTAAGCTATATCAAAAGCCTACACACAATACATTGTGATTTTCCTGAACTATTTATAGTGTTCTTTTAAGTGTCTTATTTCAATGTAACTGCTGGTACATTTTTTGCAGGAACAGATACTGTCTTGATCTCTGTTTTTGCAGGAGTTGTCACAGCATGACCAGATTTTTGTGCCCAGATCATAGAGATGGTAGGTGCAATTACTAATGCAACAATAGACATCAATTTGATCAGGATATTCATAGATGGTCCAGATGTATCTTTAAATGGATCACCTACTGTATCACCAGTTACAGAAGCTTTATGCGGTTCTGATTTTTTGTAGAACATTTCACCATTGATCTCAACACCTTTCTCAAATGATTTCTTTGCATTATCCCAAGCACCACCTGCGTTGTTTTGGAACATACCCATCAGTACACCACTAACAGTAGCACCTGCAAGGAATCCACCTAATACCTCAGGGCCTAACAAGAAACCCATCAATAAAGGAGAAACGATTGCGATAGCACCGGGTAACATCATTTTACGAAGAGAAGCTTGTGTAGAGATAGCCACACATTTGTCGTATTCCGGTTTGCCTGTACCTTCCATAATACCTGGTATCTCGCGGAACTGACGGCGAACTTCTTCCACCATACTCATGGCAGCTTCACCTACTGCGCGTATGGCTAAAGAAGAGAAGATGAAAGGTATCATTGCACCAACAAACAGAC
>JBAWXE010000020.1:0-33123 GCA_037144255.1 Bacteroidota bacterium
GTACAGAAGATCCATTGCCAGCTATTGTAGTTATTATCTGCCCCTTAGCTATGCTAGCTAGTATTAGAAAAAGTATTAGGCTTAGACGTCTTTTCATATTAATAAAGTGTTATAGTAAAGTTAGTATATACTGTCATTACAATATCTCCCATTACAGATAATTACAAAAAATATGCTCTCTATTATTTGGAGTAGGTTACTCCCATTTCGTATCTTTGTGTCAAATTCTAAGCCTTCCCAAAACTCAGAATTATAAAAAACTAAACACTATGAAAATGCAAGCCATAATCACCACAACTCATTGATTGTCAATCGCTTTTCTCTCTTTATCATTTAAAAATGCATGGCAAATGCACAGATAATGCAAGGTAAATGCAAGCATCTGCAAGGTAAGTGCAGGTTTGGATTAATGGTTATTGCCCCTTAGGATTTTGATTTTTATTATTGAAATTTCCTCTTGGAATTTGGATTTTGTACTTGGGATTTTACAATTAAAAACTCCTGTTCACACCCACTACCCATCTTACTGCCAGATACTCAGGGTTACCATATGCTGGTCTGTTCACAAAGAAAGGCATATCTATTCTTAGTGTCAGTGGTTTGGCCTTTTCAAAAACACCCCAGCTGCGTATGGTGAGTGCCATACCCAGCCCTGCATCTATACGCACATCACTCAGCATACTGGTGTTCTCGGTTACTGTATAGTTAGGTAGTGCATATCGGCTCAGGTTTATCAGGCCCACATCACCAAAAGCATACATATCAGCATGTAGCCATTTCGTAAACCTTGGGTGCAGGGGTATATAATTATTAAAGTCTACCTCTACACTGGCAGATGCTCCTGTCTGCCCTTTATAGCCTGCCAACACAGCACCATCACGTTCATCAGCTATATAGTAGCCTGCAAAGCCTCTCAGGTTCAGCCCACCACCTTGCTGAAAATGGTTCATATCATATCTGCTAATGCCTCGCCAGTCATCAGGCACTATACCCACACTGCTGGTATACTTATTATCCATCAGTTCTTCGGGGTTCGCCCCAGCTAAGAACAGCGCACTTTCGTTAGGTACATTATTGCCCATACCATAGCGCCCGAAAACTCTGGTGCGCACATTCAGTTTGGCTATTCTATTATAATTGATAGCCTCTACTTGCCCATACGAATAGTTGAAAGCATCGCTACCCGTACCTGTTAGGAATGGAGTACGGAAGCTAAAAGTATAAGCACCCGCACCTTGTATATAGTTATACCTATGCGTCCACGCAGCATTGATAGATGTATTAGCATGACCTTGTGTACTGCTCCACTCTGTAGGGTACAGCAGGTAGTCCCAGTCCTGATTCATTTGTCGCCACATGCTCTGCGCACTTAGTTGCACTGTGTTCTTCTCATTCATGGCCCAGTTCAGTCCTAGTCTGTTATACCACAGCCCATCCAGCAGTCGGGTATTTACTTGCACTTGTAGTTTAGGCATGCTACGTGTTACAGGGGTACTATAGTTCAGTGTAAAGTTCACCGGTACATAGCGGTTATACTGTCCTTCACCACTGGCTACTTTGTAGTCGCTGCCTTGCAGCAAGTGGGTATTAAACCATATAGCAGCGTCTACTTTGTTCAGTGTGTTCATATAGTTACCCTCAAAGTGTATACCTGCTTTCACACCATCTACTGCATTCCACCATACATCGGGGCGCACATACATACGGTAGTGTCTGCGGTCTGTAGGGTTAGCAGTACCACCATCCAGTTTCCATTTCACTGCATCGTTCTTCATTCCTAATCCTTTTGTTTTATAATTATCTACCTCATCTTTATCTGCCAGTCTGTAAGTAGGGTCTATCTGCACACTGTGTATGCCGCCCGGCACTTGTATCTTGGCTGTATAAGTAGGATATAGTTTGCCCCAGCCATACCACTTAGGCAATACCAGACCACATCCAGTCTTGGCAAACCATGTATTAGGTATGGTAAACCTATATTGCTTTTTATCAGTAGCAGTAATGGTAAAGTCTATAGGCATCTGCATCTCACCCGTCCTGCGGAACTTGATAGCATAGTTATCATCTCCCAGATTCTTGATCTTGGTAATGCCATAGTCTATGGTCTTGGTGGTCTCAAACCACTCATCAAAGAACCAGTTGAGATCCACATGAGTGTACTGTATGATAGATGCCTTGAAGTCCTCAAAGTATGGATGCCCTATCTTCCATTGCTGAAAGTAGTGCTGCATGGCCGATTTGAAGAGGGAATCACCCAGTGTGTATTGCAGGTTGTACAACATAGTTGCCGTTTTGAAATACACCAATCTGTAACCTCCATCATGGTTCAGTGCCCCGTTAAAATCATCAGAGTGTGTATTCAACTGTACTTCGTTCTTGTTCAGTGCATCATTGCAATATACATTCTCCACATTGCGGTCCAGTATATTCACAGGCTCTGCAAAATGTCTTTTATACTTAGATGTTATGGTGGTAGTAATATCGTTTTCTCCATCTATGCGGCGCAGCCCCCATGCTGTCAGAAATTGGGTAAAACCCTCATCCATAGCAGCTCTGTAGGTCTCATTACTACCCACCATACCATAAAACCAGTTATGCCCTATCTCGTGCACCAGCAACCCATGATACCCGGGATTACTACCTCCATCCAGTGTCAGCATAGGGTATTCCATACCGTCGTTAGCATCGGCAGCCACCATCTTAGGGTACTCATAGTGGCCTATATCTTCAGAGAAAGTTTTGATGATCTTAGCTACATATTCTGCACCATTTTGCCATCCGGAAGCATGCGGCTCTTGTGCTATGGCTACACATTGTATACCCTCCCATGTAGTAGTACCTATACGATAAGAAGGGTCTGCTGTAAAGGCAAAGTCATGCACATTATCTGCATGATACTGCCATACCTTACGTTCTCCCTTCTTATACGGTGTAATGATAGATGGGTCTTCATTCCATTTTTTATGTGCAAAATTCTTGATGTCCAGTTTGGCCATAAGGGTATCAGGCAGTACATCATTTTTATTGGTAAGCATACCTGTGGCTTCTACAACATAGTTAGACGGGAAGTCCAGCGATACATCATAAGAACCAAAGTCTCCATAGAATTCTTTGTTCAGGTGTTGGTAAGTATCCCAACCAAACTTACGATCATACACACATATCTTAGGAAACCATTGCACACCATTGTAGTGCATAAAACCCCATGCAGGGTACATTTGCATACGTCTGCGGCTAGTACCTCTATCATAGAATGTTTTGAATTGTATACTTATTTCCAGTTTCTGATTAGGCACCAGAGGCCTGTTCAGATATACTTTCATCACCGTATTATCGGTTTCGGCTCTTACTCTTTGTCCGTCTATGGTGATGTTGTCTACTAGTGTTCCCAGTCCTTCACTTTCTCTTTTACCAAGTCTTGCCTGCACATTATTAGCCTTTTCCAGATCGTGCAGGTGAGAACCTTTTATAAATGCATTCTGAAACAAATGAAAAAATAAATAGGTCAGTGTATCGGGAGAGTTGTTCCAATAGTCCAGCACTTCTCCACCCTCTATAGAGTTAGCATTCTCATCTATCTTCACAGATATAGCATAGTGCACATCTTGTTGCCAGTAGGCTGCATCGGGTTTTCTATTCTGCCAGTATAGGGGGTTCTTATTGCTTCTATAAGTGTTATCATTGATCTGTGCCAATACAGATACACTTGATAAAAAGATATAACAAAGGCTGAGGAGAAATATACGCATGGCCTAATAAATAATATTGGAACTTGAAAATACGAAAATTATGGAGCTATACTACCATCAGGTTGCAACCGCGCAGGGCTGCATTATCCATTCTGCCTAATACCTCAAAATGCCCATCTGTATGTAGTCTGCCTATATCTTCTGTAGCTATGAAAGCACAGGAATGTACATTAGCCAGATCTATAATATTGATACAGCCTACCCCATCTCTACTTAGTTCCATTGGGTCGTTCAGGTCTCTTCGCAGTACCTGCATAGTAGCAGTAGGCAGGAATATTCCATCCTTTAATGCATATGCTTGCGATAATAGTTCCGTCATACCATACTCAGAGTGTACATCTGTTAATCCCCATTGCTGTTTCAGCAGATCGTGTACTTGTGTGCGGGTCCACTCTTCACGTCTACCCTTCATCCCACCGGTCTCCATTACTCTTATATGCTGTAAGTGCATAGGGTATGCACTTGCAAAATCCAACAAAGCAAAAGTGACTCCTAATAATAAGGTAGGGCGTTTAGCCGCATCCAGTCTTTGTAATGTAGTGGCCAGCTTATCCCATTCATTTAGGTAAAAACCATTATCAGCATGCACGCTCTTTTCCATCAGTACCCGAGCCATATGTACCAGAGATGCATTCTTCCTTTCAAGATAGGATGGCAATAAAGCCAATATGGTATAGTTCTCTACAGGGCCATAGAATTGTTCAAAGCCCTTTATCAGAGATATCTCATATAGTTTTTCATCATGTACATAGTGCTTACTAGTGATCTCTCCGGTAGTGCCACTACTCTCAAAAACCAAACCCGGCGTATCATATAGCCCAGTAAGTATTTGATGTGTCTTAAAGAATGATATAGGCAAATAGGGAATCTGCTCTAGGGTAGCAACACTTGATGGATCAACATTCAAGGCATCTACAAACTGATGATAGACCTTATTGTTATAGTACTGATAAAGGAACAATGCCAACGCAATATCAACGAAGCTTTCTGCGTTAACACTTTGTATATATTCTGTATCTGTCCGGTCGAATTGAAATGACACTTTTTTACTAACTTTGGTTAAATGAAATTACGCATTGCTATATTATTATTTGTTCTTACCTGTATCATGGCCTGTGAGAAAAAAACTAAATACTCTAACATACCGGATATCAGCTCACTTGGTGTAACTCCTACTACTTTCAGAGGCGGATATGCCTTTGATACTGTACATATGTCTTTTCACTTTACAGATGGTGATGGTGATATTGGTAATAGCACTACCTCCGGTAAATATGATATATATCTTATAGACAGTCGTACAGATTCATCTCTTGGTTTTTTCTTCCCCGACCTATCGGGAGTGCAAATTAGTGCTGAGGGCCTTTCAGGCATTTGCTATTTAGATATCCCGGCTGCTTATTTCACCCTTAGACCCGATCATAAAGTACTAGACACTGTGCAATATAGCATATACCTAGTAGATCGTGCAGACCATAAAAGCAATGTACTGATTACACCCAAACTATACTTAACTCAATAGCTTTATACCACACATTAAAATTCAAATTCCCTGATCGTATCTTTTTGTAGAATATGCTCTATAAACAGCTTATGGTCAGTTTCACTTCCTTGCACTAGCCACCTCCCTTTCATACTGTCACCTGATCTTTTCTGATGACTGCTTCTAATATTCAGCTTGAATTGCTTCAATAACTCTTCGAATTCGTGTTGGTTGCGTCCATTGAATGGGTATTCTATCTTATAATTCCTGAGCTGATTGTTCTTATCTATAAATCTTTCGAAATAAGTAAATACATACAGAATGACTACGACTAAGAGTGCACCAATTATTGATACCCAATAGTAACCTGCACCTATGCCCATGCCCAATGCTGCTGTAACCCATATAGTAGCTGCCGTAGTGATGCCATTGACCCTAATGCCCTCTTTAAAAATAACGCCGGCACCTATGAAACCGATACCCACTACTATATTAGCTGCAATACGAGTAGCAGATTCTGTACCGCCTAAAGAGATAGAAAAAATGGTGAAAAGTGCTGCACCAAAACTAATGAGTATAAGGGTTCTGAAACCGGCTGACTTGCTTCTATACTCACGTTCCATGCCAATGATACCACCCACCAATATGGCCAGCAGTAATTTGATCAATATGTCATTGTTCAGTTCCATTTTTATATTATTTATCAAAAATACTCAATACTATTTAATCCACAGGATTCAAAATAACGATCTTATCCGATAGGGATATACCCCCCGGATTGATACCAGGCTTGCCTTCGGGTATATTGATCTCCAGTTTTGAGTAGTACTCTATCCATGCCGGGTAAAACTCATCTGTACCCGGTTGTTTGAAGGTCATAGGTTCTAAGCGGAAGAAAGGCTTATTATTATTAGCCTTCATAAACGCATCGTATATCAACTCAGAGCAATAGTACTTACCATTATCATATAGGAAAGCATCATCGTATGGAGTGCCTATGGTAGATAAAGCAAATTGGATAGCAGGTGTAATAAGGGATTGGTATTGTTTCTTTAAACGAGCTACATATACCTTATGAGGAGTGCGTTTCACAAAATGATCGAGGGTGACCGCCTTTACATTACTACCCATAGCCTCTATAACATATATAGTATCGGAGCGTTTATATACCAGACCTATATGTGAAAAATGGTGGCCATCGTATGCCTGAGTGACCTGCTCTATGGCATCGCATAGTGGTCCACAATCCAGATCTTCAAACAACAGATCGCCTGTAGACAGCCTAATACTTTCTAAAGGTTGCCCAACTAAGCTATTACTAAAAAACAGCGTTATGGCAATAATGAGAATGGATCTTCTATAACTCATCATGCAAATATACATGACCTGTCCTTATTATTACACTAGAGACTTTGGAGATGCATTACATAACAGCGCTCCGTCCAAATGGACGGAGCGCTGACAACTTATCGGATTCCCTTCTTCACAAACAAAATGCCGTTCTACATTTTAAACTTTCCCATAATCAGTTTAAACATGTTATTATTTATTGTTTTACCAAGCGTTGAGTAATAACATCTGTACCACAAGTCACTTTCACCATATATATGCCTGCAGGTAAAATTTGCAATGGTACATTTACTTTACCAATAGTTCCGCTATTTACATTGATACCATATACTTCCTGACCATTTACATTCAGGATACTGATATTAGCAGGAGTATTTTCTTTGGCTCCTTCAAAACTGACAATAGTATTATCTACAGCAGGGTTAGGTTTGATAGATACTTTGAGATCGCTAACAGTAGTATTATTAGCTGTAGAGTTTTTTACAGCGGTAGTATTGAGGTCTGTTGCATTGATCTGGAATCTTCCATTACCTTGAGACATTGAATCAGAAGTGACATTGAAAGTATATTCAGTACCTAATTGTAATGGCTGCACAGTGTTGAGGAAATTATCTACCAGATACAACACATAATTAGCCGGAGTTGTCATGGCTTGTATTTTAAATTTGAATTCACTCTGAACAGAAGTATTGAATCCTAAAGGGATCATCATATTGTTAACAAAAGGGCGAGCATCGATAGATAGTTTTGTACCATCAGCAGCTATACTGTAAAAGTTAACCGTAGGATTTACTGCTTTTGTACCATCATAATTATCTATATTGTTGCTGGCAAGAGGTTCAAAGGATTCAAACATACGATCCCAATAGATACTATCATGATTGCTGTATACACGAAATTCTATTCTGTTCGAAGGGCCACTACTTGTGGTACGGAACTGTTCAGCTGCACTAGATACTTTATCAGTTTCGTTAAAAGTAAGCGTACCGTTATTCACAGCCGCATTCACCACAAATACACCGTTAGTAGGCAGATAATAATCATCTGCAGGCAAGTTGGAAATAGAATGAGTGATATATGCACCCGGAGAAGTTACAGTACCTGCTTCTGCATCCCATACATAGAATGAGTTTCCGGAAATGGTACCGGCTTGTTTAGCTGCATATAATATCGGTGTGATATTTACAGGAGAAGGATAAGGATTACCTACCAGATTAGAAGATGAGTTAGTACCTTTTTGTAAAGTAACAACTACTCTACCTGTATTGACGGTACCATTGGTTTGCAGCGTTGTAGCACTAGGCGTGTATGTACCGCCATTTAATCCTTGCCCAACAGCACCTCTTACCAATACACGAACACCTTCAAAAGGATTCCATGCATTAACACCTGTAATAGCATTAGCAGAGGTAAATGGAGTCCATCCCGGGTCATTGCTGCCACTAGTAGGATTTCCAACTATTGGATTATACCAATAAGCAGAAGGATTGTTAGTTTGAGTAGTCGTAAACCCATTTGTAGATCCACCAGCACCGGTAATATCTACCTTAGAAGTTAATTCAGGATTTAGTGCAATAGAAGAAATATAAGGGTGACTAAAGAATCTATAACATCGGCGACCACCTGGCACATATCTTTGTATAGTTACTTGTCCTGAAATAGTACCACCGGTAATAGTACCAATACTACCCGTACCAGTAGAATCTGAAGTCAGCACAAGTCCATTATTAGTATTTACTGTTCCTGAATTAATAGTTAATACACCAGATACATTGAGAGATTGACCAGATGTAGTATCAATAGCAACACCTGTAGCATTATTCACTATCAAATTTGATATGGTACCCGTTCCGCTAACAGTTTGTGGTGTATTTCCTCCTAATGTTACAGAACCGGCTCCAACAATACTACCATTAGAAGTAAGATTGCCGGATACATTAAATGTGCTATTAGCTGATATCGTCATGGTAGCACCGTTGGAAATTACCAGATTTGAATTTCTAGTAGAAATACCTGAAGGTAATACAGGTGCATGAGGAGTACCGGATGGTATTGAAACAGGAGTTTCAGCAGTAGGAACTCCGCCACACCAATTATCAGGATTGTACCAATTAGAATCAATAGCACCAGTCCAGGTATCAGGAATAACCAAAATAACTAAACTATCATTATTTGTGTAGGTACAAGTACTATTACTGATACTTACCAGCTTGTAAGTAACTGTAGCATTTAAAGTTCCGGTATTTATGTAAGCAGCTCCTGTATCGTCTAAAGTAATATTTAGATTGCCACTTCTTTGTACACTATATGTTACGACTCCGTTAGCCGGTCCATTCTTAAGTGTGACCAAATTACTTGAACCAGCACAAATAGGATTGATAGCACTCATTGAAACACTAAATATAGGATTGACAGTTACTAAAGTGGTACCAGCAGAAGATATACAAGAACCCTTTGAAGCTGTTACTGAGTATGTTCCTGCAAATGCCGTAGTAAGACTAGGAACAATCGGATTCTGACTATTTGATATAAAACCGTTAGGGCCTGTCCAATTATATGTAACATCTGGTATAGTACTTGCGTACAAATTCAAAGGTTGACCATTGCAAGTAACACCCGCATTTGTAGCTATTGGAGCAATCGGTGTTTTTATTCTAACATTAGTAATTGCAGGATATGATGAACAACCATTAACAGTTGCAGTTACTGAATAGTTCCCTGTATCATTAATAGAAACGCTAGATATATTAATTGAAGAAGCATTAGAAGTAAATCCATTAGGGCCTGTCCAACTATAAGTAGTGCCGGGATTACTAGCAGCGACAAGACTTAAAGACTCACCTAATGCTAAACAAGCAGCTCCACTGTTAGTGATTGTTGTTTTAGTTAAGGCACTTAAGGTATCAGGACCTAAAGACAAGGAAGTACATTGATTGGAAGTAGTTTTGAACTTAATATTGTCATAAATACCCTTTGTAAGTCCTGATATAACAAACTTACCACCGGCATCAGGCAATATCACAGCAGAATTGATTGCAGAACCACCATCCTTTGTATATGAAAATGTATATGTTGTATTAGGTTTCAATCCGGCAATCTGAATATTACCATTAGGCTTTGTACAATCAGTTGGTTGTTGGGAAGAAACAATATAAGTCAAAGCAGCAACAGGATTTGCTAAAGTATCCGGTCCAAGAATATTAGAGCTGCAACCAAATTTAGATATGTACATATTGCTATAAATACCTTGTGGTAAATTATTCAACATGTATTTTCCTGCACTAGTACTGTTGATAGCTAAAGGGGTTTGAGGTCTGAAGAACCTGCTTATTAATTTGAGCGATAGTGCATGTAATGCTATTAATCAATAAAAGCATCACTATTAGGAAGTGTTTCATGATTTAGATATTTAATATTTTATAAATATTATTACAACTCATTATAGTTGAGAAAAAAAATACTTGCTGCTTTAAATAATTGCTAGCGCTATACTATCAATCATTAGCAGGGATCAGGCGAGAAAATCGATTTTCAGCTGATTTTTATGTTAACATTTGGATAACTTGATTAACCCATCATTAACATTTAAATCATACACAAAGGTATCTAACAAAAAAATACAGACAAATAGCTAAAGGTTGCATTTTGGCAATAAAAGCCCCTAAACCACTATGAAAATGTAAAAAAATGCGAGCAATGATGCCAAAGATGAAAGAATGAAAAAAAGTGGGAACCCATAAAATAATAAAAGCCATCCACCCAAAACACTTGCCAACATAGTACATATGCTTTGAAAGGCTGTAAAAGTACCAATAGCAGTAGATGTTTGTTTCTTTTCAACGAGATTTGATATCCATGCTTTAGATACACCATCAGTAGCTGCGGCATACATACCATAAATAAAAAATAACAAAAAGAAAATCCTAAGATTATGATTGAAAGCCATACCTGCATACACTATCGCAAACAATAATAATCCAAATAACAATATCGTTTTCATACTGAATTTATCAGCCAGAATGCCCAGTGGGTATGCCAATGCCGCATATACGATATTGTAAAAAATATAGACCATTATTAGCTAAGTATCATGCAGCCCTACTGATTTCATTTTAAGTAATAGAAAATAATCACTACTGTTGAACAATGTAAAAAACAATAAACCAATAACAAGTTTACGATACTGTAAAGGGCTCTCTTTCCAATAGTGTATGAAAGAAAAAAAGCTATATGGCTTAGATGCAATTACTGTTTGTTGAGTACTCTTTTTTTCTTTCAAAAGAAAAATCAATAATAATGAAGCAATACCCGGGAAAAAGGCAAAATAGAATAAAACCTTATAATGAACAGGCGAATAATAGAGAAATATCAATGCAATAATGGGACCAATAACTGCACCAAGTGTATCCATCCCCCTGTGAAAACCAAATACAGTAGCTTTTGTTTCTGGTGTAGACTCAGATGAGAGCATAGCATCTCGTGCACCGGTTCTTAAGCCCTTGCCTACCCTGTCCATAGTTCTGGAACCAAATATCCATAGAGGATACGTGATAAATGCCATCATAGGTTTAGATAATGCTGAAAGGAAATATCCGGCCTTAATAAAAGGCAAACGAACACCTTTGATATCTGATAACTTTCCAAAATAACCTTTACTGAGCCCTGCAGTAGCTTCTGCAATACCTTCTAACACACCGATGAACAATATAGAAAAGCCAATACTCTTAAGATATAAGGGCATAATGGGATATAGCATCTCACTGGCTATATCAGCCAACAAGCTCACCATAGACAGCACCCAAACAGTGCGAGTAAGTATTCTGTTATTAATCACTAAAAGTAAAAGAATAAATACATTAAATAGGTTTTCAGACTCAAATCTATCTTATACTTTTGGCTACATGAAACGTATCATTTCAATAATAATCTTACTAGCTTCTTTATCAAGTATTTCCGGATATCTGCTGTCCAGAGCTACATGGATAGGACGTTTGGGGATAGGCTTGTTTCATAGAGATTATAATTTCCTTAAAATCTGGTGGCAAGGTGCAGGAATGGTATTTGGTGTATTATTTGTGTTGTTGATTATACAGGGAGTATTAAACAGAACGGGCTCTAAAATTATACAAGTAGTGGCCTTATGTGCTGCTATTGCCGGTTTGTATTTTTCATATGACGATTTTCGCCACGATCTTTCTCACAGACTATTAGGGGAACGTTTTCATATTGGGGTATACCTATTTTGGATTGGATGGATGATGATATCCATCTTTTATCTGACAATGAAGAGAAAAGCCATACCTATAAGTGCAAATAAAACGGACAGAGTAATTGAGCAAAGTCTGTAGTATATTCTTCGCTCACTCCCTTAATGGTTAGATCTTCTTCAATACAATCCCCTTGAGGTCCTTTACTACACAAACTAATAACTCTTGTAGGAGTATTGCCTGCTCTATGTTTCACTACCAGCCTATGAAATACATTCCAAGCTTCATTAACTAACAATTGCTCCCATTGTTTTTGTGCATTATAAGGTAATAATACAGAAGCATAAGCATTAGGATGCAGTAACCGTTCAAAAGCATGAATAATATCAATGTACTGTAACGTTAAAGTATGTCGGGCTATATTTCGTTCTTGAGTATCACCTAAGAGACTATTCTGAAAAAAAGGAGGGTTACAAATGATAAGATCGTATTTATCATAGCTGGAAAATATTCGAATATCAATATTGCTTACATTAATACGATCTGCATAGGGAGAATGAGCAATATTGTCTGAAGCTTGCAGTGCTGCTTGCTCATCCAATTCTATAGCATCAATAGTAGCAAATGGATGTCGCTGTGCTGTCATCAATGATAATAAACCGGTGCCTGTACCAATGTCCAAAACTCTATTGGCATTATCGCAAATAGGTGTCCATGCACCTTGTATACAAGCATCAGTAGACACTTTCATGGCACAGCGGTCTTGCTGTAATCTAAATTGTTTGAATTGAAAATATTCGTTGCTCATGACCAGGTAGCTCGGGCTGTAGGACACACACCCAGATCAGTAAATGAACTTTGCAGATATTTATAATACCCGGTAATACCTATCATTGCGGCGTTGTCTGTACAATATTCAAACTTAGGTATAAACACCTCCCAACCATTAGCCTGCCCTTCTTCCAGCAAAGCTGCTCGGAGGCCACTATTGGCCGACACACCACCGGCTATGCCTATGTGTTTCACTTTAAGTTCTTTAGCTGCTTTTCGAAACTTGTTCATCAGTGTTTTTACAATAGTATATTGTACTGATGCACAAATATCATTCATGTTATTGACTACAAAATCAGGGTCTATCTTTTTCTTATCCTGAAGAAAATACATCACAGATGTCTTGATACCACTAAAGCTAAATTCATACCCCTTCATTTCTGATATGGGGAATGTGAATCTTTTAGGATCACCCAATTTTGCATATTTATCTACTAAAGGTCCACCAGGGTAAGGCAAACCCAACATTTTAGCTACTTTATCAAAAGCCTCGCCTGCGGCATCATCCACAGTTTCTCCCATAACTTCCATATCCAGATGATGGCGACATAATACTATCTGAGTATGGCCACCGGATACAGTAAGACATAAGAAAGGGAATTGCGGCTGTTGCTCATCAATAAAATGCGCTAGTACATGAGCCTGCATATGGTGCACAGCTATCAGAGGCACATTGAGTGATTGTGCGTAAGCCTTAGCAAAACAAGCACCAACTAATAATGAACCAATAAGGCCCGGTGCCTGAGTAAAAGCTACAGCTTGTATATCATGCTTACCAACACCCGCATTCTGTAGAGCCACATCTACAACCGGTATTATGTTCTGCATATGCGCACGAGAAGCCAACTCAGGCACTACCCCTCCATACAGTTCATGTACCTTTTGAGTAGCTATTACGTTACTCAGCACTTTACCATTTTGTATGATAGCTGCGCTTGTCTCATCGCAAGACGACTCAATGGCCAATATATTTACAGTGTCTATATTCATGTTATAGATGCAAAAATCAGTATTCGCGACACAAATCCCAAAAAGGATTTTTATTATTAATACATTTTGATTGCAAACTGCTATTCCTATTTTTGCAGCATCCAAATGATCTATTATGAAAAAATACTTTTTGTTTTTAGGATTAAGTACCGTTATTACTACTATAGCACTTGTAAGTTGTAAGAATGGCGGTGGAGATACAGTGGCTCTGAAATTTAACTTTCAACCAGGTAGCAAGTATCAATATACTATGTCTACTAAGCTGAATATAGAACAGACCGTAATGGGAGCCAGCATAAAAATAGGGCAAGATATGCTAATGGCATCTACCTATACGATTGCTGCAGCCGATGGTAGTAATAAAAAAATATCGGTGAATTATGACCGCATAGCTATGAAGTCAGACAATAACTATATGCCTATGGAGTTTGACTCAGCCGATAGTACCAAACAGAATGATATACTGAAAGGCATAGGAAAAATGATCAATCAGCCATTCAATGTAGTGGTATCAGAAAAAGGAGAAGTAATAAGTGTAGAAGGATTGGATAAAGTGATCAATGGCATGGTAGATACCACTAAACCTAATCAGAAACAACAAAAAGCATTATTAAGCCAGCAAATGAGCGATAGTAGCGTGAAAGCCTCTATGCAACAATCATTCAATGTTTATCCTGACAAGCCTGTAAAACCAGGAGACATCTGGACCAAGACATATACAGTACCCATGGCAAATATAATCATGAAAGTAGAAAGTGAATATAAACTCACATCTATAGATAAGGGCATTGCGCATATTGATGTGAATTCAAAAATGACTTCTTTATCAAGTACTAATCCTGCCATGAAAGAATTGAAAATAGAAATGACAGGTACTCAAAAAGGCACTACAGACATGGAGATCAGTTCCGGCCTTATCACAAGCAATAAACTTATTATGGATATTAAGGGCAAATTAAATGTTACCGGTACAGAAGTACCTATGAACCTGAATGGTACCATCACCCTTACGGGTATTAAGAAATAATATTCTCTTATTAAAATAAAGATCCCCGGTATACTGTCCGACAGTACCGGGGATCTTTGTTTATACAACAAACTTCCGTATGCAATAGATATAATTCAATTATTGTGCCAAAATAGGATTCTACAGTATTTATGCGGATCTACTCAGATACTGCAATACCATCGCCTTCAGGCATATCGGCTTCAGGTTCTGTACCATTAGTCCATTCTACTATAAAATTATTACGACCTGTACCTATTAGTATTGAGAAGAATTTCTGTTGTATCAATTCCAACATAGCCAGAAAAGTAAATATGGCATGAATACGGTTTTGGCATTGAGCAAACAATGTTTCAAATGCCACGCGCGATTCTTTTTGAATATACTCTAACAAGAACTCACGTTGCCCTTCCAGTGTGTAGTTATATTTTACTACTACGTGCTGTGGTTTATCCATACGCTCTTTAAAACGTTTCATTACCTTCTCAAAAGACTGCATCAGCTTGAACATCGTAACAGTTTGTATCTCTGTACCCTCTGAATATTCTTCACCTAATTTTTCCAATTCCTGCCTTATGTTACCACGTTTCTGTTGCAATAAACGTTCGGCCTCCATACGCACCATTTCTTCTGAAGCTTCTTTGAATCGTTTGTACTCCAGTATTTTGTCTACTAATTCCTGACGAGGATCAATCTCATTACCTAGAGCATCTACCTCGCGACGAGGGAGTAACATCTTGGCCTTGATACGCATCAGCGTAGAAATGAATAGAATGAATTCGCTAGCCAATTCTATATTTAATGACTCCAGTTTATGTATATAGTCCAAAAACTCATTCGTGATCTTTGTAATTGGGATATTGTAAATATCCAATTCATCGCGTTCAATAAAGAACAACAACAGATCAAATGGGCCTTCGAATTGCGGTAATTTTATTTGGTATGATACAGACATTATATAGAGAACTAACTAATTCGTAATTGATATTCAATACTCTCAAAAGTAAGTTTTTCAGCCCATTAATTACTCTATTCCTTACTTGCTAGAAATGATCAAAATTTATAATCTAAGCCTAAAGCCCAAAGCTGTTTCATTTGCCACCAACCCAAACCCATTGCCGGTTCATTTTTATTAACCGAATTACCTATTTTATCTACATATTTATCTGAGTATGGTATAGAATTATCATAAATAAGAGTAGCACCTAACGTGAGGCTGATAAATTTGGACATTTTCCATGAAAAATAACTATCAACAAGCACATATAGATCGCCAATACTATGTTTACGTACTACGTTGCCTAATGTGTCCTTTTGGTCTTTTGCCAAATAATCGGCATAAATATCTAACCTAGTTTTAAAGTATAGGATTTTTGAAAGTTTTACTTGATAACGGCCTGAAAAATATGCCCCAAGCTGAAAACGTGAAGTTTTATTATAATCTATTCCAAATGCACCTGAAGGAGTACGACTGGTATAATATTTATCTGCAACAGTAAGACGAGCAGCAGCTGGTGATAAGAATATACTGATCTCCGTTCCTTTCCGGTACTCTAATCCGGGGGCTAGCGTAAAGTATGCAGGGGATAAAAATTTAGATGTGCTAAAAGTATCCCAACTAGGGTTTGTGTAATCACGGCCTTGAGTGAACTGTGATTTAAAATTGAACAAGCCGGAAATATACATGCCCTTGGAGGAATCTAAATGGAAACCATATTTAGATGTGTAGTCAATCCTATCATCCATTTTATGAGGTTTAAAACCATTAGAGTACGCATAGTATAAACTATATGCAAGATCCAGATTATTGGCCCATACTTTGTTGTGCATTAAATGAGTAAGAGATCCACTCAATCTGGAATTAACTGTTAATGAAGCTATCTCGCCACCCGATGACCAGTTGTGTAACAATCCTTCATCAAAACCTAAATGAAAGGTGCCACCATGTATCCATGCTACGGTATCTTTATTTGTCTCAATGTCTTTTTTTATTTCATCACCCGGTATATGTTGTGCGTATGAAAATTCTGTAAGTAAAAAAGCAGTAAGGGCAAGAAGAACTCTCCTCATCATTTATTCGAAGTGTAATTAAAGAATATTAGTGATTATTTATTTTGGCTTATATTTAGATTCTGACAAAAAGCGCTGTGCATCAGTGTTTCTAAACAATTCATCCATAGTCATTTTAGGATGTTGTTGCATATAAGCATTCACAATTTGCAAACCCAAGTAAGTACCTACATTACCGGGGCTTTCCACCGGCATACCGGTAGCAGATGGTCCTTCACTTACGTAACCTAACACCTTTTGCCAGCTAACATCATACAACAGATTCTCATGCACAAAGAAATTATAGATCATGGCTTCATTGCCTTTGCACCAATCCAATTGCTTTTGTGTATAGCCCAGTTTTGCACTATCCTTACAAAATGGAATTACCTTATTGAGAAAGTATTGTTCTTTACCACGTTGAATCATCATATCCAATAGTGTATTTTCTTTATCAGTAACGAAAGGATGATTCATTTCGTATATCACTTTGAATGCATTAGGCAATACATATTCCGGACGAAGATGAGCAGTCATATACTCAGGAATACCTACTGATGCATAGTAAGGATATTTCTCTCCCAGATACATATCAAGACCTATGCACAATATCTTATCCTCATAAGTAAAAGCACTGAGTTTTTGCAGACCTGAAGTGAAATAGACCACTTTTGGCACTACATAATTGGGATTGTAAAATTTCATGTATTGAAAACCCTTAGTTAGTTGTTCGTCCAATTGTTTAGTATCGGGAAAATGCTTAGCAACAGTGTCAAACAAACCACGATAGTCTTTATATGTCAGGAATACCCTTAAACCCTGTTGTATGGCAGCACTGGTATCTACATATTTACCATCAATACCAAAGCCCAAAACTGTATCCAGATAGAAATTGAGGAAATCTGGGTATTTAGCAGATAATTTCTGTAGTCCGGCCGCTACCTGGTTAGTATCTAATTGGGCAAGGTCTTGGTCCAACCTTCTTGTTTGCAAAGACAGCTTGATAGCAGACACATCAGGCAGGTTTTCGCCATTATTACAGCTTTGCACTAGTAATGTGATGATACTCATTACGATCAATATCCGTAAGTTCACAAAAAAGTTAGTTTTTAACCTATAGAAAGTCTTTATCATCAGGAAATGCTTTTATTTTTACGTAGGCAAAAATAACACTGCCGGCTGAATGATGCGATAATAATATCACATCAACACAACCAATCAAATGTTAATATGAAAAAAACACTGCTATTCTCTTTATTAACTTCTTTTATATCATTGGGTTCCCTAGCACAACAATATGATAATACAGCACCTGCTGGATTGGAAAGTTCTGCTAAGAGGCCACACCACATAGATATTAAAAAACTACACTTTGGTGCATATGTAGCACCTACTGTTACATGGATGCAACCAAATTCTTCAAAAAGTGAGGATCAAAAATATCATGTAGATGGTAATGGAAGTAAAATGGGTTATTTATGGGGATTGATGGCGGATTATTATTTTACTGAGAATTATGGTATAGCTACAGGTTTTAATTTAAACAGAGGTGGAGGTGAGATCATCACCTCTCTTATTCATGACCCCGGGCCTATTGCAAACACTGTCAAGTATGCGAATTTCAATTATAATCTTCAGTATTTGGACCTTCCTTTTGCATTGAAATTACGATCTGATGAATTTAAGAGCGGATTTAGTGTATTTGCGCAGATCGGTTTAACTCTGAAAATAAATATCAGCAAAAAATCACGTTACATAGTGAACTACTATGATGAAAATGCAACATACCAATCGGCTACAGGAGATAATGAAATATTAAGAGGTGCACTGTCTATTAATCCAATATTATTAGAAATGAATGTAGGTACCGGAATAGAATACCCAATTACAGATAAGCTCAGTTTCTACACTGGAATCTTTTTCAACAACGGATTTTTGCCTGATGTTACTAACCCTGAAAATTATTCTTTAGGTTACACCGGTAGTTTTAAAGACGCAAATACTCGTTTGAATAATTTCGCAATTCGTGTAGGTATATTCTTTTGAGAAAAACCACACAAACATTTGGTACCATGATATGAAAATATTTCTAGCACAACAGAATTATCATATAGGAAACTTTGAGGCTAACACTCACAAAATCATAGCGGCTATACTTGAAGCAAAACAACAAGGTGGAGACCTTATAGTATTCTCTGAGTTAGCTATATGCGGATATCCTCCAAGAGATTTTTTAGAATTCAATGACTTTATTGAAAATTGTCTGAGCTCAATAGACAAAATAAAAGAGCATGCAGATACTATAGGTGTATTAGTAGGTGGCCCTTCTCGCAACCCTACTAAAGAAGGGAAAGAACTGTTCAATTCTGCCTATCTGTTATTTAATAAAGAGATAAAAGGCATAGTACATAAAACTTTACTTCCTACTTACGACATCTTCGACGAATACCGATATTTCGAACCTGGGTATGAATGGAATGTTTTGGAATTCAAAGGCATGAAGCTAGCCGTTACTATATGTGAGGACATCTGGAACCTAGGGAATAATCCATTATATCGAATTTGCCCTATGGATATACTGATGCAACAACAGCCCGACATTATGATCAATCTGAGTGCATCACCATTTGACTATCTACATGCCGGTGGCCGAAAAAGCATTGTTAAACAAAATGTACTTAAGTATAAAATACCCATGATCTACTGCAATGCAGTAGGTTCACAAACGGAGATAGTATTTGATGGTGGTTCTATAGTAATGAATGCTACTCAGGATATTATAGCTGAGCTTCCCTACTTTACTGAAGCACTGCAACATGTCACGATAAACTATAAGGGCTCATTTCAAGAGTCAATATTAGCAGTAGCATCTGAAGTGCCTCTCATTGAAAACTTACCTAAATATTTCAATTCTACAATTGCTATCAATGAGATACACGAAGCTTTATTAATGGGCATTCGTGATTACTTCAACAAAATGGGTTTTACAAAGGCTATTGTAGCCTCGTCAGGCGGCATTGATAGCGCAGTAGTATTGGCATTAGCGTGTGAGGCTCTGGGTGCAAAAAATGTACATGCATTGCTATTGCCATCACAATATTCTACAGACCACTCTGTGAGCGATGCTGAACAACTATCCAAAAATTTGGGCAATGAATACAATATATTCCCTATAAAAGATGTGTTCAACTCATACATACAAACATTACAACCAATATTTAAAGACCTTCCATTCAATGTGGCAGAAGAGAATCTGCAATCGCGTATTCGTGGAGCATTAGTAATGGCATATTCCAATAAGTTTGGATCGATCTTACTTAATACTTCCAATAAGAGTGAATTAGCTACCGGCTATGGAACACTGTATGGAGATATGGCAGGGGGATTGGGCGTATTAGGTGATCTGTATAAAATGCAAGTATATGCATTGGCTCGTTATATTAATAGGAATGGGGAGATCATACCTCAAAACATCATAGACAAAGCTCCTAGTGCAGAATTAAGACCTGATCAAAAAGATAGTGATAGCTTACCTGAATACGATGTTTTAGACCCTATATTATATCAATATATAGAACGCCGTCAAGGCCCTAAAGAGATTGTGGCATTGGGCAATGACCCAGTACTAGTAAACAGAATACTGAAGCTAGTAAATACCAATGAATATAAACGCAATCAATTCTGCCCTATTATCCGTGTTTCTCCAAAGGCATTTGGTGTAGGTCGCAGAGTACCCATTGTGGGCAAATACTTGTCTTAAAGAATGAATATTTTACAGAATAATTACAACAAATAAAAAAACCTCATCATTTGATGAGGTTTTTTATTTGTTAGATATGAATTTCGAATTATCGTATCAGAGTAATATTACCTTGTTTGGTAACCTTATTTCCGGCATATGTATAACCTTCTAAAACGTATACATATACACCTAATGGTTGCGGTTCACCTTTATAGTCTCCATTCCAACCTTCATTTATATCACTAGTTTCGAACACTTTATTACCCCATCTATTATAGATAGTAAAGAGTTTTACAGTAGCAATACCACTATTCACCAGCTTCAGTTTACCATTAGGACCTGTACCAGGAGTAAATACATTAGGCATATTTATGTAAGAGTCCGGACTCACAAATACATCGATAGAATCTGATGATTTACAGCCATTCTCTGTAGTACCAAACAGATAATATTTAGTATCAACCACAGGATTAACTACCGGGTTAGAAATATTACCACTACTCAAACCAATAGTAGGTGTCCAAGTATAGTATAGACAATTACCTTCAGGATTCATCATGTAGTAATCTCCAGGATATAATCTTACAGAATCCGGCAAGCTAACTACGGCACCAGGATAAACAGTAACTCTTACTGATTCAGTATCCTTACAACCGATATCATTCATACCTATTACATTGTATGAAGTAGTATTAATAGGCCATACATTAGGTGATGCGCTATGTATATCATCAATGTAGAAATCAGGTGTCCATGTTACGGATACCAGATTGGTACCACTAGTACTTAACTGCACTGTATCTCTAGGACAAATATATCTTTCAGGAGACAACATCAGGAAGTGATAAGGGATAACGTTATAAATAGCGGTATCCTGACCTTTACAACCATTAGGAGTCGACAATGTCAAAATAACTGTATCCGTTACATAACCGGTAAATACTGATAATGGTAGATGTGGAAAATCTATTTGATTTGCGATTGTAGTACCATCTGCTTTTGTCCACAAATAGGTGTATAATGGATAATTAGTAGGTGTATCTATTACACTCAAATGAATAGAATCACTATAGCAAATAACACGATCAGGACCCACATTTACATAAGGAGTAGGTTCAAGATGTACGTTCACTCGGAGAATACTATCAGCACAGCCAGGATAACTAGCAACTACCGTATAGGTTTCTGTTTGTCCCCAAGCTAAACCACCAAACATATATGGAGGCACCGGTGTAATTGTTGGATTAATGATTGAAGTACTTGAAACCCCAGTTGGAGGATTCCAACTATATGTATATAAAGGATCACCTGTGCCTTGAATTACTATTGTAGGCGGTGTGGTATAATTATAACACATAGTAGTATCTTTTGGATTTACATCATATCCTTGCAATACATTTACATGGACAGTATCCAATTTACTACACAATACGAGAGTATCTCCTCCGGTAACCGGAGTAACAGTTAATACGTAAGTAGTTGTATTAGGAGGAGAAACAACTAAGGTATCTGATGTGGCACTTCCTATAACATAGGTAGTAGGAGACCATGTGTAAAGATACTTAGTGTTAGAATCAGGAGCTACTACATTTGTATTAAGCGTAATTAGATTGTGAATACATGTAGTAACAGTTAATGGGCTGGTACCGAATGCAGGCAATTTAGGTGTCCTAATTGTTATGGTATCAGTATTCTGATTACAGAATACGGGCACATCAGATGTTACTACATAATGTGTGACACCAGTTACAGCTGTTACTATTGGATTAGGACAAGTAGTACAACTTAAACTTGCTGCAGTAGCTGTACTATTAGTATCCGGTATTACTGTCCAAGTAAAGGTATGACCTCCAGTTGCTGATAATTGAACTTGTGTACCTGGGCATACAGTACTATCATGTAATGCAACAGTTTTAGGCCAAATATAAATAGGTATAGTAAATGTACCAGGGATTGGAATTCCAGGTGGTCTGCAAGAGGAATCCATTGCCACAATGGTTAAATATCTAAGACCGGTATCCGTTAATCCCGGTGTCCAAGATAAGCATGTAATAGTAGAATCTGACAAAGTATTTGTTGATGTGGTAACAGAACCAGGCATAACAGCGGTATGGTTATTAGAAGAAACGATCACCGAACCAATATCAAGTGTATCTTTTGCTGGACTAGTAAAACCTTTCAAGTTCCAACAGAATGTCATGGGTTTGCCGGCACAACCTACAACAGTACCTGCCTGATCTTGACAGCCTTGGAAATTAGCATCCATCAAATTAAGAGCCAATGTCGGAGGGTTACAAGTACGAATGATGATCTGAATATCACGCATAACTGAGCCAATCTGAATACCATTTCTATATTCTTTACACAATACTGTAACAACCACAATTTGTAAAGCATTAGCAGTAAATGATAATTGCCCTGAATTTGGATTGAAAGTGAATGTGTTACCTGTACCAAATGGGTTATTGGTCAAATTAAAAGCAGCTGATGTAAATGGAATGGCAGTAGGGTTGGGTGGGAAAACACAACCTGTAGCTGGATCTGGACCTGTACGAGGTTGTATTATAGAAAACACCAAGGAATCATTATTAGGATCTACACCTCCATTATTGAAAGTGAAAGGATGATTTACACAGCAATATGGTACAGGCTTTATAGAAAAATATGGAGATGTATTACCCTGTGCATCTAAGTTATCAAAGGTTGCTTCTACATACAATATCTGTGCACCCGGGTTAACTAAATTGGTAATTGCTGCGTTTCTCGCATTAATACCTGTATAGAAGCGCCAATAGTTAGCTCTGGACGGCAAAGTTACTAATGCCGTATACCACCACTCTCTATAACCTGGGATAGTACCACCACTACAGGTTGTAGGATAACTTGGACAACCTAAAGAAACAGGCCATCCATTAGGGTGCCCATCAGGTAAGGTAGTGATCTTAGTCATCACAACACTGTTTGAGAACTGCGGATTTGTTGCACTGATGGTAGATGAGTAGTTATCATAACACAGAGTTACTGTGGCAGGCACATCAATACCAGAACAATCTCGATAGAATTTGAAGTAAACCCTATAAGTGGAATCACTGACCCACTCATAAATTATTTCGCCACCGGCAGCGTGCGATGCTTTCGCCTTATTAGGTGAAAGAACTGAAAAAAACAGTGAAAAACACACGAACAGAAAAAGAGTAAATCTTTTCATCATGATAAAAAATTAACTTTTAGATAATTACTTCAAACAAATATATACAAAACAGAATAAAAATTATACTGATTATACATTAATAATAATAGTATATTAAATTATTTGACCACAAAATAATATACACTATTAATATGGGTCAATATAAAAGACATACGATATACTCTAAAGGTTGGAAAAATTACCAAAACTTTCTGATATTTTTTTCCACATCATTCATATCCAATGAATTCATACATTTAAAATGCCCCTTAGGGCATTTTCCATAGCCCAATTTACTACACGGATGACACCATAACTGCTTGTTTTCCATAAGAATAGACTGAGGGGCTACCCTTTCTTTCAAATTATTATATCCATAATATGGAAACATTCCCATTTCTGGAGAAGTGTTTCCCCAAAATGATATAATAGGCTTTTTAAATGCTGCAGCTATATGCATAAGCCCTGTATCGTTGCTTACTATCACTTTTGCCCTATTCACAAGATCAGCAGATTCATTCAAATTGAACTTTCCACAGGCATTATATATTTTCACAGGGTCTTGTGCTGCTATCAGCAGTGCATTATCTCTATCTTCCGGCCCACCTAATAATATTACAGGATAGGGCACTAAAGCACAAAATCTTTTCCATTGTTCTATTGGTAGTTTTTTGGTTTCATATGAACCTCCAACTACACAACCTACAAAACCTGCCCAATGACTCATTGGAATATCCTTATGAATTACTACTGCTTGCTCTGGGATGAAGTAATCTAAACCCTGACCATCATTGTGTATCCCCAAAGGTTTTATAGCATCAAAGTAACGATCTACAATACTTTGATCGGGCATTAAATTGATCTTAAAATTTACCAGCAACCATTTTTTGACATTGAGTTTTGAGAAAGTATAGTTTTCAACTTTCAATGCTTTCTTAACTCTTGCAGTACGTAAGTTATTATGCAAGTCTATGACATGATCGAACTTTTCTTTTTTCAATTCATCAATAACTACATTCAGATCATTTTCAAGATAATGTAATTTATCGATGTGGGGATTATGTGCTACAGTAGATCTGTATTCAGCTTTAGTCAAGTAGTGTATCTTACAATCGGGGCGTTGTTGTCTCAAACAACGCACTATTGGTGAAGTTAAAACAATATCCCCAATAGATGAGAAGCGGATGATCAATACCTTCATAAAGTGAATCTGTAAACTTAAAGAATTTGAAAACTATTATTCTGATGTATTGATATTACTGCATGTTTATTGTTGCTCCACATAAGTCAACTCAGCCCAACCTTTACTATCTGATATATTGAGTGTAGTTTTAGCATTACTGCTTATAGCAATGATGCAATTATAGTATTGTTTTGTAGCAGGTACAGGGCCCAAAACCTTTACATACACTGTTTTATCTGTACCCGGGATATATACTTTTATGATAGTGCCTTTGGGAGTAACATTATGAAATGCATAGTATACAGTATCATTGCCCGCACCCATATTAAAGAATGCAACAGAACCCTTTTCTGTTGTTACGTTCTTTCCGTTATCAGTTTGTTTGGTATATGTGCGCTGAGGCTCAGGCATTTTAGACAAGGTGTCTATTTTCTTTTTTACAGGTATCAACTGTACGGTCTCTCCTTTATTTTTGCTTTTGATGGTTTCAACAACAGGTTGTTTAGTAACAGTAGTTGATGGCTTAACATTCTGTTCAGATTTTACCCCTTGACAAGCATCACATCTTACCCAGCCCACTAGTAATATCTGATTTGCACTGATGCTATTACCTGACAATTCGTTCCATTGTACTAATACACTTTGCGAAACATGCGATGATCTGGCAATTCGATTCAAATTATCGTGTGCTTGAGTCTTATAGTACAATGGCACTCCATCACGAGAATTCAAAGGTGCACTGCTCAGCCTATTATATTCTCCTACAGGTACCACTACCTTTTTATTGCCTGTTATATCTTCCTGATAAGTCAGCCCATTGGCATCTGCCAGTACGGCAGTAGGAACATGAAAACGTTGAGATACTTGAAAAATGGTCTCATTCTTCTTAGGCTTATAAGACATTACCCATTCACCTTCTTGAGTACCCACATATAAGCTGTCACTTTTCTGTGCAAATGAAGCAGTAGAAAATAAAGTAACAATAAACAATGACAATATTCTTTTCATACCTGAAATATGCAGCTAAATTAATGCATGAAATTACAATATTTACAACCAATCAGCCTAGTTTATCTCCATACGTATACGCCAGTGTTTAGGCAGATAATTATTAACCCTGTTTCCAAGAGATTTTATCAATCCTAGTCCCAAACCTTCATATGTTACAATATACCAACCTTTACCAGTAGATGGTACTAACATATCCTCTTTTTTCAGAAATTTTAACGCCTGTTCCTTATTCACATGTAAGGTCTGCAATTCTTTGCTTTTATTGACACTCAATGCCACTTCGTGATCAGGTATCCAATGTTTCGCTGTAGGCATTCCTAATTTGACACCGGTTTTTCTAAGGTATACAGATTTACTTATTAGTTGTAAGTCTCGTTCATGTACCTGACTTATAGCAATATAGTTTTCATTTTCAGTTTTCAAACAAACAGTATCAGTAATTTCTATCAGATATTTAGATTGTTCATAGGCCTTTTTGTCGTGCTGTGTTTTGCTATTCTGATATGATATTTCATTTGTGCCTTCCAGTTTTTTCAAAGCAGCAATGAAAAAGCCTTCACCCTTTACTTTATGAGGGAAAAATCGGTAACCTATAAATCCATGTTGTTGTGACCGAACCTCTACAATACCCCATTCGGACTGTATAGGGACAGACAAGCTCACTGATTTAAACTGACCGGCAAGCCAATCTAATATTTGCTCGTCCTCCTCTTCTGAATAAGAACAAGTTGCATATATCACAATTCCATCCTCTTTTAAAGATGGCCATACATCTGCCAATATCCGTTGTTGTCTTTGGCTACATAATTGTACATTATTCTCACTCCAC
Organism: Bacteroidota bacterium; assembly: GCA_037144255.1. Lineage (GTDB taxonomy): Bacteria > Bacteroidota > Bacteroidia > Chitinophagales > Chitinophagaceae > JBAWXE01. The sequence continues at coordinate 26,621 of JBAWXE010000020.1, forward strand.
TCGTATATAGCCATTTCATCTTTTCTAAAAAGACCAGAACCACTACAAGGGGCATCTATCACAACCACATCAAAATAGCCGGCAAGTTTAGAAAAATCACGAGGGTCATTACTGGTTACCCAGTTATTCATATACCCCCATTTGGTCATATTCTCTTCCAGAATAGAAGCTCGAGCTCGTATCACTTCATTGGATATTAGTAAACTATCAGATCCCAATAGCGATGCTATCAATGTGCTTTTACCTCCTGGCGCAGCACATAGGTCTAATACCCTCAACCCATTTCTTTCTGGGATCAAATTGCAGAACATATGATCCAGAAACATAGACGACGCTTCCTGCACATAATATGCACCCGCATGAAAAGCCGGGTCTAATGTAAAGACAGGGCGCTCTATTAGGTATCTGCCTTCAGCGCACCAAGGTATGTGTTCGTTCTTATCAAAAGTATGTACCTGTTTTACAGGGTGTAGCCTCACAGAGGTGATTGCAGCCTGTATATGTGCATTGATGAATGAAATCTCATCAAAACCATTTACATGCTGCAACTGTTGTAAAAGTGCTACAGGTATATCTTTCACAGGGTGCAGAAATAATTAGTATCCAAAAGTTACGCCTACATAATTATGAGGAGTGATAGCTTTTAATTCTTTTTTCACTTTAGCTGTTACCTTAAGAGAGTCTATGAATTTATTCATATCAGTCTTATTGATACCTCCTTTCCCTCTCGTCAATGCTTTCAGTGCCTCATATGGTTGTGGGTAGTTTTCTCTGCGCAATACTGTTTGTATAGCTTCAGCAACAACTGCCCAATTATTATCCAGGTCAGCATCTATTTTCTCTTTATTCAAAAGTAGTTTACCTATGCCCTTATCCAAAGAACGTAATGCCAGAAAACTATGAGATAATGGCACCCCTACATTTCTTAACACCGTGCTATCAGTCAGGTCGCGTTGCAAACGGCTTATAGGCAGTTTAGCTGCTAAATGCTCATACAGTGCATTGGCAATACCTAGGTTTCCTTCAGCATTTTCAAAATCTATTGGATTTACCTTATGTGGCATAGCCGATGAACCTACCTCATCTTTCTTTACTTTTTGTTTGAAATACTCGATAGAGATATACTGCCATACGTCTCTGCATAGATCAATAAGAATAGTATTGATACGTTTCAGGGCGTCGAACTGAGCTGCAATGTTATCATAATGCTCTATCTGGGTAGTATACTGCATACGCTCCAATCCCAATTTCTTATTTACAAAATCATTACCAAAACGTATCCAATCTTGTTTAGGGAAGGCTACATAATGAGCATTAAAATTACCTGTAGCACCGCCAAATTTAGCAGCAAAAGGTACGTGAGATAATTGCATGATCTGCCCTTCCAGACGCTCTACAAACACCATCCATTCCTTACCTAATGTAGTTGGCGATGCCGGCTGGCCATGTGTGCGTGCCAGCATGGCTACATTCTTCCATTCTTTGGCTAGTTTACGCATTTGCAATAAGATATTCTGCAATGCTGGTAGGTACTCTTCTTCTATTGCTTCTTTCCACAATAGTGGTATCGCAGTATTATTTATATCCTGTGAGGTAAGTCCAAAATGAACCCATTCCACACTTTCGCCTGCACCTAATGCTTTTAGTTTCTCCTTTAAAAAGTACTCTACTGCCTTTACATCATGGTTAGTAGTACGTTCTATACTTTTAATATGCTGTGCATCTGCCTCTGAAAAATCCTCATATATTGCTCTCAACTTAGCTGCCTTTACACTAGCGGGTAGCAAAAAGACTTTCTTTTCTGCTAAAAAGATAAAATATTCTACTTCCACTCGCACCCTATAGCGTATCAAACCGAATTCAGAAAAATAAGGTGCCAATGTAGCAAGCTGAGAGCGATAACGTCCATCTATTGGACTAATAGCGGTTAGAGCGTTTAATTCCATATGACAAAGATATAAAAACAACTATGCCTAAGAACAGCTTAATTCAACGTCTCTTTACATTTTAAAAAAAGCCCTGCAAATTGCAGGGCTTTCTTCAACTCTTATTGACTCATTCAATGACTATTCTTTTACAATTCTGGTAACTGATTTTTCGCCATTCTTATTATTCAGTTCCAGCATATATACACCAGATGCAAGATCTTTTGTAGATATACGGTTGCTTCCTGTTTGTAATGTACCTGCTTCTACAACAGATCCTATCAAATTCAACACTCTGTAAGAAGTAGTTTCTTTGATATTATCTATATAAAGCACATTATTTACCGGGTTAGGATATACATGGATATTATCACCGCCGTTAGCTGTATTGTTAACACCTAAGCCGATCGCAATTACAGGGTGTCCCGGAGTAGCACTTATTGCTGTATCATAGCATTGAGTAGTTTGTGGCAACACTGATGCTCTGATAAGGTCAGTACCTGGTCCTTTTGTATAAGTCACCATTGGAACAGTTGTTGAGTTGAACTGAACATTGTTATTATACCAGTTGATAATATAAGAACTAGTAGCACTTAATACATTCGCAGTCATTGTAACAGTAGAACCAACTACTGCAGATGTAGGACCACTAACAGTGATGGATGGTGTAACATTTGGTGTAACCGCAATAGTAACAGCGTTACTTGTAATAGTACTAGGTACATAACAAGCACTTGCAGCTGCTGTGATCACACAAGTGATAATATCACCGTTTACTGGCACATAAGAATAAGTACTTGTATTAACACCTAACGATACTCCATTCTTTTTCCAGTTATACAATCCATTACTGATATTAGATGTAGATGTAAAATTGATCGCATCACCGTTACATACAGTATTACCTGTTGGTGATGAAATAGTGAAGCTTGGTGTTTGTACCGGATTAACTACCACATTTACATCAGCAGTACTAGAACATCCGTTATTAGACAATGTATAAGAATATGTAACTGTAACAGGATTACTGCTAGTATTCACTAATGTTTCACTGATACCGTTTGTACCTACAGCTGCTGAATTGCTGATACCAGCTACCGTTGCTCTACTCCAGCTAAATGTAGTTCCTGACAAACTACTTACAGGTGTATAAGAGAACAATGTGTTGGTACATACTGCATTTGGAGTTAATGTACTGGTCATTACCGGACCAGGATTAACCGGTACTACTACGTTATATATATTAGGACTTGTACAACCATTTGCAGTTACAGTATATACATAAGTAACATTCACAGTGCTCGATGTAGTATTGATCAATGTTTCTGTTATATTACCTGAGCCATTAGACGCTGCATTGCTGATACCCGGCACTGCTGCTCTTGTCCATGAAAATGTACTGTTTGAAAGATTGCTGGTAGGAACATAGTTGAACGCTGTATTACTACATACAGGCAACGGGTTCAATGTGCTGGTTATTGTAGGATTTGGCAATACAGTAACTACAACATTCTGTACATTACTGATACATCCACTTGCATTTAATGTATATGCATAAGTAACATCTACAGGATAGTCAGTAACATTATCTAATGCTTCATTAGGATCGCCTGTACCAAAACCTGCATAATTGATCACACCTGTTACTGTTGCTCTTGTCCATGCAAATGTAGTACCCGGTGTAGCACTTGTAGGTGTATAGTTAAATACATAGTAACTACAAGTTGTAGTGCTTAGTGGGCTTGACAATACTGGGAAAGGTTTGATATTAACAGTTACATTCTGTGTATTGCTACAACCATTACTACCTGTGAAAGTATATGCATAAGTAACTGCTATTGGACTAGTAGTTGTATTTACAAGTGTTTCAGCAGGATCACCTGTTCCTGAAGCTGCAGGATTACTGATACCAGGTACTGCCGCTCTGTACCAACTGAATACTGTAGCACCATTTCCACCTGTTGGTGTATAATGGAATACATTATTGTTACATTGGTCTGCAGGTGTTAATGTACTTGTCAATGTAGGTAAAGGCAAAATAGTTATGGAGAATGGCACTGCTACTCCTGTACATGTACCATTCTTTACAGTAATAGTACCATTGTATGTAAAATTACTGATAGAAGCTGGCACTGTAAGCACTATTGGAGATGCAGGCAATGTAGCATTCACCACGTTAGTAAAACCTGCAGCTATTGCATTTCCGGCCCATGTTATACTGTATTGGGTAGGGCTGCTGGTAGTAGCTGTATATGTAAGATTCGCAGTTGTAGTACCATTACATGTTGTAGGGTTAGGGCCTAATGTAATAGTTGGCAATGCAGCAATATTTACTGTAACTGTATAGTTAGGGCTTGTTCCCGTACCATTCGATACTGTAAGTGTTCCTGTATATGCTGCTGCTGGCGCACCTGCAGGTATGCCTGTTATTGTAATAGGCGATGCAGGAAGCGTAGCATTAGTTGTATTCACAAAACCTGCACTGATAGCAGCTGGGCTCCATACTATACTATAAGTAGTAGGATTAAGTGTAGGTGCTGAATATGGTTGAGATGCGGTAGTAGTACCAGCACAAATAGTAGGGCTAGCACCCAGTACTATAGTAGGTGTGTTGGACACTGTAACACTAATAGGCACTGAAGAGCTATTACAACCAGTAGCAGTTGTTACTGTTAATGTTCCTGTATAATTATCAACACCAGCACCGGCAGGCACTACCAAACTGATAGGCGATGCAGGCAGTACACCGTTATTCACATTCGCAAAACCAGCAGTTAATGCAGCTGCGCTCCATGTAATAGAATATTGAGTAGGATTTCCTGTAGCAGTATACGTTAACGGTGCAATTGTTGTTCCTTGATTAACGGTAGGGAATGCTCCGGGTGTAATAGTAGGCAAAGGCACATAGTTCACAGTTACAGCAGGTGCCGTAGCACTCTGACCGGAGAATGAACAAGTAACTACTGCATTGATCAATACATTCTGTGTAGGGGTAAAAGTATACGTAGTACTAGTAGCTCCACCTATAGCTGTATATGAAACACCGCCATTGGTAGACTGCTGCCATTGTATGCTTATACCACCACCTGAACTGGCACCACCCAATGTCAATGTCACCGGCGAACCAGCACAAATATTCAGTGGACCTGCCGGTGTAATGGTACCTGCTGTTGGCGCACCTGCGCAGTTAAGAGAAATGATATTTACATTATCAACACCAATATCGGTAACGCCATAGTCAGAAGTAGCTAGAAATCTTAATACCGCGGTTGTTGAGTTAACAGCTGTAGTTACAGTATGAGTAGTCCATGTTGAAGATGTAGTCTGATTATCAATTTGAGAAAAAGTAGATCCGCCATCTGAAGATATAAGTACAGTTAATGCATCGCTTCCACTTGTATTGATATAGTCATATGTTATTTGCTTACTACCGGCACCCGGCATACTTACAAAGAGATCTAAAGTACCTGAAGTACCACTAGTTGCATCGTAAGAATGGAAACGGGCGGAATGAGCACCGGCAGAAAAAGCAGGTGTATATGTACCTAAGTTACTAGACCAAAGTGCAGTAGAAACTCCTTGATCATCTCTACGCCAAGATTGATTCCCGGTAGTTGGGTTATTTCTCCAACTCACGCCTGGAGACTCTGTATTACCACATATACTTTGCCAGTTCTCAAAACTTTCTACAAATGGTAATGTTGCATAAGTAGGTCCATTCATGTTTATAGTAACAGCTGGCGTTGTTGCACTTTGTCCACTAGATGTACAAGTCACTACACAATTGATCATTATATTTCCTCCGGGAGCAAATGTATAAATACCTGATGTCGCACCTGGTATTGCAGTATACGATACACCACCGTTTGTAGATTGTTGCCATTGATAAGTGATACCCGTAGCCAAAGTGTTACCTTGAAGACTGAATGTTGTACTAATAGGGCTACACATATTCAAAGGGCCTGCTGGTGAAATAGTGCCTGCAATAGGCGCACCGGAACATGGAGGCGGGTAAGAATCCCAGGTAACATCATCAAGGAAACAATTATCTCCCCATGCACTTACACCTTTAAATATCACGTAATTAATTGCAGGTGCAGATGCAGTATACGCAGCAGGAACATTGAATGTATATTGATACCATCCTGTTGTAGCTACGGTATTAGGCATATTCATACCTGCTGCCCTAGCAACTCTACCTAAATAGGTAGCGCCTGTAAGCGAACTGCTAGTGTTGATATACACAGAGATACTATCACCCGAAGTTGTATAATTAAGTGTTTCTCTATAAAACCAACCTGTTACAGTTGGAGTATTGGCCGCAACAGCTGAAAGCGAAAATGAAGGTGTAACATACGAAGCATTACCACTTGCAATAGAAAAGCTATTGAACTCAGCCATATGAGTTCCACTATGTGGAGAACAAGTAGGGAAAGTACCAGAGGTTACATTCAGCCAATAACTAGCTGTACCTAAAATAGTCCAACCTGTTGGGGGATTAGTTCCTCCCTCAAATCCTTCTGAATTTACTACTTGCGCAAAGCTCATATTGCCTGAATAGAGTAATACAAGCAATAC
>JBAWXE010000021.1:0-33051 GCA_037144255.1 Bacteroidota bacterium
CTATCATGAAAAAAGGTTGCACCATTCCATACAACCTTTTTATTAGATAAATTATTTTATTATATCACAGGGTCCAATACCGGCAATGGTCTTGCTGCGTATTGTTTTACTGCTGCTGCAATAGCTTTTATATGTTCAGGTGTTGTTCCACAACATCCCCCTACGAAATTCAACCATCCTTCTTTGGCAAATTCTCCCACTATTGCCCCAGTCTGCTCGGGGGTTTCATCATATTCGCCCATAGCATTGGGTAATCCTGCATTGGGGTAAGCACTTACATAACAAGGTGCTACACCTGCCAATTCTTCTATATGTGGTCTCATCTGTTTTGCTCCTAATGCACAGTTCAGTCCTATGCTTATTGGGTCTGCATGCATCACAGATATTAAAAATGCCTCCAGAGTTTGTCCACTTAGTGTTCTGCCCGATGCATCTGTAATTGTACCCGATACCATCACAGGCAGCTTTTCTATGGCATGATCCCTGAAATACTTATTGATAGCAAATATGGCTGCTTTTGCATTCAGCGTGTCAAATATCGTTTCTATCAACAGTATATCTGCACCACCATCCACCAGGCCTTTTACTTGTTCGTAATAAGCATCTGCTACTTCATCAAATGTTACCGCACGGTAGCCCGGATTATTTACATCAGGCGATAAGGATAAGGTCTTATTCATAGGACCTATCGCACCTGCTACAAACTTCTCCTCCCCCGGATGTGAGGCCATGTATTCTTTGGTAGCATCTTTTGCTATTTGCGCAGCTGCCACATTGATCTCATATGCCAGCGATTGCATATCATAATCTGCCAACGATACCACCTGTGCGTTGAAGGTATTGGTCTCTATGATATCTGCACCTGCATTCAGGTATTGTTTATGTATATCCTTAATGATCTGGGGCTGGGTAAGTACTAGTAGATCATTATTGCCTTTCACATCAGATTTCCAGTCCTTAAATCTCTCTCCACGATAGTCCTGCTCTTGCAATTTATGACGCTGTATCATAGTGCCCATAGCACCATCAATGATCATGATACGTTTATCCAGTATTTGCTTCAGTTTATGTTGGGTGTTCATATTTCAAAATTAGGACTAAACAATATTACATGCATGGCTGTTCGCTAAATTAACAAAGCCTGCAAATTTGCAGGCCCTGTATATAATTTTATATTAATGTCTATTTTATGCTTCTGCTTTCATGCTCTTTTGGAATTTCTTACGATCTTCTTCATTCAGCATGATCTTACGTAAACGCATATTCAGTGGGGTTACTTCTATACACTCATCTTGTTGTATGTATTCCATACATTCTTCCAGTGTCATTAGTATTTTCGGAGTGATCCGTACAGAATCATCCGTACCACTTGAACGCATATTGGTGAGTTTCTTGGTTTCCGCCACATTCACTACCAGATCTCCCGGTTTGATGTGTTCACCTATGATCTGACCTTCGTACAATTCTTGTCCCGGATCTATAAAGAATGCACCTCTATCCTGCAGCTTATCTATAGAATAACCTGTTGCCTTACCGGCAGTTTTTGCCAGCAATACACCGTTGCTACGCCCAGGTATAAAACCTTTCCATGGTTTGTATTCAGCAAAACGGTGGGCCATTACTGCTTCACCTTGTGTATTGGTCAGCATTTGAGAACGTAGACCTATCAAACCACGTGAAGGAATATCAAATTCCAAATGTTGCATTTCACCTTTGGTTTCCATTACCAGCATTTCACCTTTCTTCTGTGTTACCAGATCTATCACTTTACCGCTCAATTCTGCAGGTACGTCTACTACCAGTACTTCATATGGTTCGCATTTACGACCATTGATCTCTTTTACCAATACTTGTGGCTGTCCTACTGTCAGCTCATATCCTTCACGACGCATAGTTTCTACCAATACACTTAAGTGTAGGATACCACGTCCGTAAACCAGGAATTTATCTGCATCATCAGTTTCCGATACTCTCAGAGCCAGATTTTTCTCCAGCTCTTTCATTAATCTGTCACGTATATGGCGACTTGTAACGAATTTACCTTCTTTACCAAAGAAAGGTGAGTTATTGATACTGAACTGCATGTTCATCGTAGGCTCATCGATCGGTATGATCGTTACTGCTTCCGGATTATCAAAATCAGCTATTGTTTCACCTATCTGGAAACCCTCAATACCCACTACTGCACAAATATCACCACACTGTACTTCGGTTACTTTCTTTTTACCCATGTCCACAAACACATACAGCTCTTTTACTTTACTACGCTGCATGGTTCCGTCTATTTTACATAGCATCACTGTTTGCCCTTCTTTCAGTACACCTCGTGTTATCTTACCAATAGCTATACGGCCTAAGAATGAAGAATAATCAAGAGAAGTGATCTGTAATTGTACCGGACCTTCTACTACTGTAGGTGCTGGTACTTTTTCCAGTATTGTATCTAATAATACTGTAATGTCTTCTGTAGGCTCTAATGATGTATTGAACCAACCTTGTTTTGAAGAACCATAGATGGTAGGGAAGTTCAATTGCTCTTCCGTAGCATCCAATTGGAAGAATAATTCAAATACCGCATCATGTACTTCATCAGGGCGGCAATTAGGCTTATCTACTTTATTGATAACTACAATCGGACGCAAATTCAGTTGCAATGCTTTTTGCAATACGAAACGCGTTTGTGGCATTGGGCCTTCAAATGCATCTACCAGCAACAATACTCCATCCGCCATTTTCAATACACGCTCCACTTCACCACCAAAATCGGCGTGACCAGGAGTATCAATTACATTGATCTTTACACCCTTATATGTTACAGAAACGTTCTTTGCTAATATGGTGATACCACGCTCTCTTTCCAGATCGTTGCTATCCATGATCAATTCTCCTGTTTCCTGATTGTCACGAAATACATTCGTGGTATGAAGGATCTTGTCTACAAGCGTTGTCTTACCGTGATCTACGTGCGCTATGATTGCTATGTTACGAATATTCATATTCTATGTTAAAAAGTACGTTTGGGCAGAATTACAATATCAGAATTTGTAATGATGCGTTCTTGTGTCACCCATCATTATATGGCAGGTCTCTGAAAAGTTGCGCAAAGGTACGCAAACATTACTATATATGTACATTACTTTTAAATTAATTTATATTTTCGAAGGTTAAAATGGCTAATTCAATGCACTTTTAAGCGTTATATAACATTTCTTTTGCTTTTCGTTTTCTCTACTGTTGTTGCTTTTGCCCAACACGACGTAAAAGCAGATAATTCGCATCAAAACCGATGGATCTGAAGCAGTACTATTTTGACATGTTCACAATAGGTAGCAAACGTGTTCATATCGCTGATACCACTCTTATCAATAAGCTGCTAGAAGACATATGGCCAATATCTTCGGACTTTTTAATATAGGCAAATTTTTGGTAGCAGAGTCCTATTGGACAAGATGGCAATTGGAGAGGTTTTTTCCTCGATTGTAAAATGAAGGATGAAGCTGAAACTTTATTACTTATAAACCCTATGAAACAGGCCGGTAGACAGTCTTACGAAATTCATCCTTAGTGGACAGCCAAAAATTGGGTCTTTAAATGATCAATTCATTTTGAAAGGCGCCACCAGTTGGAATTCCGGTATTGCTACAGTGATCAGTTTCTTATTGTATAGGTTTTCCATTTCGTAAGTACCATACATTTTACCCATATCACTGCGCAGGTTGGCTGCAGATATGTATTGGTAACTATCTCCGGGTTCTATTATAGGTTGTTGCCCTACAACTCCATCTCCTTCTACATCTCTGTAAGAACCATTGCTATCTATAATGTGCCAGTGACGGCGTAATAATTTGATAGGCATGGTACTAAGATTCTCTATAGTAATGCGATATGCAAACAGATACTCCGAACTCAGTGGATTTGACTGCTCCGGTTGGTAGAATGTTTCTACCGTGATACTAACGCCTTCTGTTACCTGTTGCACCATAGCGCTTGCGATTGATGAGTAAATATAGTAGATATACGGTCTATTCTGCTTATTCGGGCTTTAAAACTCTGTTAATCGTTTCTTGTATCAGATCATTCTCATATCCCTTCTGCATTAAATAACGGTACAGCTTAGATTTAAGTATAAAAACATTTTTTTCTCCTTTTAGTTCAGTTCTTTTCTTTTTCGCCAGCTCCAGTAAGGTTTCGTCATATATATCCCCTTCTATTTCTTGTAGTCCTTTCTTGATACAATACTCCGATATCTTATGTAAACGCAATTGTTGTACCAATTTTTGTCTACCCCACTTCAGCATCCTAAATTTTCCTCTCACATAGGCTTTTGCATAGCGTTCTTCATTCAGCATGTCTATTTCTATCATATCGACTATGTATTGCTCTACTACGGGTGTTGTACAGCCCAATTCATATAACTTATTCCTTACCTCAGCATGGCATCGCTCCTGATAATTGCAATAATGATAAATAGCCGCCTTAATATCCATATTCCCAATCTCTCTGCTGATCTAAATTAAGTTTCTCTTCCTATATTTATATGACATGTTTTCCACATATTCACATCGTATAATTATTTTATATTGTATGTATAAAATATAAAGCTGCTCACAATCCTTAGATGAGCAGCTTTATAATAAAGTTTTATGCCTCCTATCTTCCCATATATACCATCAGTATCTGTACGTCACTAGGATTCACGCCACTTATTCTGCTGGCTTGACCCAAGGTTCTTGGTTTTATCTTACTCAGTTTTTGACGTGCTTCATTCGATAACGCTGTAAGTTTATCGTAATTGAAAACTTCCGGTATCATCAGGTCTTCCAGCGTAGCCATTTTCAATACCAATTCCTTTTCCTTCTCTATATACACGTCATACTTGATCTGTATCTCTGCTTGCTCCAGTTCCAGCACTTCTGTATCTCCTATTGCCGTAGCCAGTTCCGGCATAGCAACTATCATATCTTTGATTGTTACTCCCGGGCGCAACAATAATTTCAAAGCCCTGGTCCTTTCTATAAGTGTATTAGAACCCATTGCTTCCAGAAATGGGTTAGCAATACTTGGTTCTACAGGGAAATCGGCCATTACCTGTTTGATATGGGCTACTCTTTCCAGTTTTTTCTGCATCAGAGATAATCTCTCATCGGATGCTAAACCTATTTCGTGTCCCAAACCTGTAAGTCTCAGGTCTGCATTATCCTGACGCAATAATGTTCTGAACTCCGCTCTGCTGGTAAACATTCTATATGGTTCATCCGTACCCTTATTTATCAGGTCGTCTATCAATACTCCTATATATGCATCACTTCTTTGCAACACTACCGGTTCTTTTCCATGTACTTTTCTATGGGCATTGATACCGGCCATTAATCCCTGACAAGCTGCTTCTTCATATCCTGTAGTACCATTTATTTGCCCTGCAAAGTAAAGGTTAGGTATTAGTTTGGTTTCTAGGCTGAATTGTAACTGTGTTGGGGGGAAATAATCGTACTCTATGGCATAACCGGGACGGAAGAACTTTACATTCTCAAATCCGGGTACCATTTTAAGTGCTTTATATTGTACATCCTCCGGCAAAGAGGTGCTAAAACCATTCACATATATCTCCACCGTGTTCCATCCTTCGGGTTCTACAAACAACTGGTGGCGTTCTCTTTCTGCAAAACGGCTGATCTTATCTTCTATACTTGGGCAATATCTGGGTCCACTACCTTTTATGCGCCCTTGGTACATTGGAGATTGCTCAAATCCTGTCTTTAGTATCTCATGTACTTCCGGGCTGGTATAGGTGATCCAGCAGCATCTTTGTTCTTTTGGGGTAATTCTTTCTATCGGCAGGTATGAAAAGCCTACTATTTCCTCGTCTCCTTCCTGAATATCCATCTTGGTATAGTCCAAACTACGGCCATCTACCCTTGGTGGTGTACCTGTTTTAAGCCTATTGCTTTCAAATCCCAGACTAACCAGCTGTTCTGTTATACCAGTTGCACCCTTTTCTCCTATTCTACCACCGCCAAATTGCTTCTCTCCTATATGAATAATCCCATTTAAAAAGGTTCCATTGGTCAATATTACAGACTTGCTACGTATTTCCTGCCCCATACCGGTTACTACACCCTGAATTGTTCCACGTGAAACAATTAGACTACTCACCATATCTTGCCAGAAATCGAGATTCGGAGTATGCTCCAACATCTCTCTCCAGGTAGCGGCAAAAAGCATACGATCATTCTGGGTACGTGGGCTCCACATACCAGGTCCTTTTGACTTGTTGAGCATTCGGAACTGTATCATGCTTTTATCGCTCACAATACCGCTATACCCACCTAAGGCGTCTATCTCACGTACAATCTGGCCTTTGGCTATACCACCCATAGCAGGATTACAACTCATTTGAGCTATGGTCTGCATGTTCATGGTTATCAAAAGCACTTTTGACCCCATATTGGCAGCAGCAGCAGCAGCTTCACATCCTGCGTGCCCGGCACCTACCACTATTACATCATATTCAGGAAACATATTGGCGCAAATGTACACACTAATTAGGAGCTATGGCAATATGCTCAATTGAAAATATCAATCTAGGCATAGCCAATGGGGTTGTTCCACGTGGAACAAAAAAATAAGGGCCGGAATAACCGGCCCTTATCAATATGAAAAAGCAATCTCTTACTTAGATATAACCTCAAATTTCTTGAAATCTGTACCATTATCAGACTTCACTATCATCATATATTGCCCAGAAGCCATATTCTTGGTAGAGAATGATATCTGATCCTTAGTAACATTAGTTCTTGTTTCTGTAGCAATCGTCTTACCGAACAGATCAGTAATTGTATAAGTAACACTAGCAGAAGAAGCAGTAAGCTCTAAGTTAACATTGATATGATCAACAGCAGGGTTAGGGAACAGGTTGATCTGTCCGATATTTGTTTGATGAATATTACTAACTGCTGTAGGGAATTGACTTAAATACATGGCAATGTTAGGCACTGTATTACAGAAAGTAGGGTTGAAAAGTGAATCGATAGGATCGAAAGCAGTACGCTTTTGAAATATTAAAGGATACATAAACAAGGTATCTTGAGAAGCAGCAGCGATATCACTAGATAAAGAAGCGAAATCACCTCTGTATTCAGGAGCCCAATAATCTTTAATAGCAGTTGGTGCATTCTTACGTGCGCCTGAAGCGTTACCAAAATAATCTGCACGATTGTCAACACCTAAGAACATACCACTAGCCATTTCAGCTGTTACCCAATACCAAGTATTGTTTTCTGTAACCATTGTACCTGAACCTGATGGACCATGGATAACTACAGAATATGCATTCAAGTTAGAGTCATTAGTAGTATAAACATAGTTACCTGTACCAACTAATGTTAATTCTGCAGGTTGCATAACGTTGTCTACAACTACATTGTCCACCCATTTGTAAATATATACAGCAGGAGCGATATCGCCGGAAAGATCGTGTGCAGTAATATCATTATCAAATACTGCCATTGCTATACTATCTACTGTATATCCACCATGTGTAACATAATACATTGGGCCCCAAACAATAGAAGTACCTGCAGTATTAGCAGTAGGATCTACGTTTGCACCGCGTATAATAGGCTTATTGGTGATCGGATTGAAATGTCCTTTTGCAAAAGCTGTAGGCGTTACATAAAAAGAATCCAATTGTAGGTTATCCAAAGGTTGTTGATCAACAGCATCAGATTTTACTCTCCACTCAAAATTGTATCTACCTATTTGTGTACTGCTATAATTTTTGTGCGTAGTGCTATATATCAAATGCAGAGAATCGATTGCAGGGAAGCTAGGATCTATAACAGTATCTTGTAATACCAAAGTAGAAGCACCACCAGCTGCAGGTGTGAAATATATATTATTAGTTATTGTAACATTTGTTTCAGTTGAAGTACCGGTGTTAGCTATGATACCACCATTGTAGAAATTATATGGAGTAGATGTTCCCATTTGAGAATAAGGGATAGCTCCACCATGTGCACAAGGGTTAGAATGGAACATGAAAGCCAGATCATGGGTATTATTGAAACCCCATTGGTGAATAATAGAGATATTTACAGCAGTACCTGCATCTATCAAGCTCCAAAGAGCAATACCATCTTCATGAGAAATAAACAAAACAGGTATTGTAACAGAAGCTGCAACAGTACCACCAGCCATATGTTGAATTTCATCATCTGATCTCCAGTTGAATATGATACAGCCTTCAGCACCTGCATTCTGAGCTGCAAAAGCTTTATCACTGAATTGGCAAGAACCTCTTTCAATAAGCGCCCATTTACCACCACCGGTAAAATCAGAAGTGTTGGTAAGTGCAGTACAACCATCTTGAGGTTTACTATTCATCAATGGTCTGTTCAGATAGTCTTGAGTAATATCTCCTCCCCATGGTGGGTTGGTAGTACTACCTACTGTATGTGTATTGTCAAAAGAATAACCGAATTCTTTAAAACCTGCTACTGGAGCTGGTGAATTAACAAGCAATCTAGGCCCAATTAAACTCCAATTTTGTGCTGAGGAGCTGAAGAAACTTGCAATGAATAGCAATACCATTGCACTCTTGAATAAAAGTACTTTTTTCATACGCTGTATTTTAGAAATTTAAAGAAGAATTAACAAGTTACCGCAAAATAATAAAAAATCAAAAAATACCTATAAAAGGGTTATATTTTTGATGTTAAGAAACTGTATATAATACTATTTTATATTCTTACTCAGTTCCAGCATTCTCTTAATCGGAATTTCTGCTGCTATACGTAATGATTCATCCATAGAAATCTCAGGAATTTCATATTTCATACATAAATACAGTTTTTCCAGAGTATTCTTCTTCATATGTGGGCAATCGTTACATGCGCAAGAATTATTAGGTGGAGCAGGAATAAATGTCTTATTAGGCGACAATTGCTGCATTTGATGTAAAATACCTGTTTCAGTGGCTACTATAAAACTACTAGCAACATCATTGTGAGAATATGAAAGAATTTGTGTGGTAGAACCAATAAAATCTGCTACACTCAATACAGCTTCTTCACACTCAGGATGTGCTAAAACTTTAGCATATGGATTTCTTTCCTTCAATTTGATCAATTTCTCTAATGAGAATATTTCATGGACCATACAAGCCCCATTCCATAACAACATATTACGTCCTGTAGTTTTATTAATATACGCGCCCAGATTTCTATCAGGCGCAAATATTATCTTTTTGTCTTTATCTAAACTATCTACAATTTGTTTTGCATTGGATGATGTACAAATAATATCACTTAATGCCTTAATACCGGCAGAACAGTTAATATAAGAAATGACAAGATGATCAGGATGTGCAGCTTTAAATTTCTTAAATTCAACAGGAGGACAACTATCGCTTAGAGAACATCCGGCAGTAAGATCCGGTAATAAAACCTTTTTATTTGGATTTAAAATTTTGGCTGTTTCTGCCATGAAATGTACGCCTGCAAAGACTATAATATCTGCATTGGTCTTTTCTGCCTGCTGTGCAAGGCCAAGACTATCTCCTGTATAATCTGCAATATCTTGTATATCAGGCTCTTGATAATAATGGGCAAGTATGATGGCATTCTTCTCTTTCTTTAATTTATTGATCTCATCAAACAGGTCTAAAGTTGGATCGATCTCAATATTCAGATATCCCTTTTTTTCTACCTTTTTCAATTGTTCTTCGATATGCACATCCATATAATAACTATAGTATGATTTTTAAAGAAAAGAATATTACTAACTAAGACTGTGGATTTGGGGGTAATAAATACTTATCCCTATTGCAAAGTAACAGAATAATATTCATTCACGTTTTACACACCAGTTATCCACAAGCAAAAAGCAAGCTACGAATACAACCCACAGTAATAAGTGGAATAGTGTATAAGAAATGATGTTAGTAAAAGTATGCGTGTGAATATCCGAGTAGTATGTGTACAATGCACCAAAAAAAAGGATAAAAATATTCGGTACATAAAATTCCATAAGATAACATTAGTTATAAAAAGTAATACACAGAGAAATTCACACTAATTCACATTTAAAAAATAGAATAGTGAGTACTAATAACAATAACAGAGCTATTAAAAATTGAATATAACAGGAAAAATAAGCCTTTAGATGCCCCAAAGGCTTTATAATCCCATTTTTTCCTATAAATTTGCCATCCTTATTAAAAAACGTAATAACCTATATGTCTGTAATTCAGAAAATCAGGAATAAGTATGGCAAGCTGGCGGGTTTTATCATTGCATTTGCATTGGTAGGCTTTATATTAATGGACGCAGCCAGTGGACGCTTTGGTGACTTGTTTGGTCGCGATTCCAGCGTAGCAAAAGTGAATGGGGAAAAGATCGATTCAAAAGAATATGGTCAGCGTGTAAAAGACTATGAAACATTATACACTGTAAGCCAAAGAGGTAAAGCGAATATTACCGATGAATTGAGGGCTCAATTGCATGATCAGGCCTTGCGTGATCTTATTTATGAGAAGCTTATAAGCGACCAATGTGAAAAATTGGGTATACAATCAACCAAAGAAGAAGAACAAGATATAGTATATGGTCCTAACCCGGACCCATTCATACAACAATATCCTGCTTTCCAAAATCAGGAGACCGGTAGATTCGATCCTCAGTATGTAAAAGGTTTTGAACAACAAATAGACCAAATAGACAAAACAGGGAAAGCACGTGAAGAATGGGAGATCATAAAGGCTTTTGTTATTCGTAATCACCGTACTCAGAAATTCAACAGCTTATTTGTTAATTCAATATATGTTCCGAAATTTATGGTAGAAGCCCAGAAGAAGGAACAAAAAGTAATGTCTAGTATCAAGTATGTAAAAATACCTACGAGTACAGTGAATGACAATGACATAAAAGTAACAGATGAAGATCTGATAGCTTATATGAAAAAGCATGAATCTCAGTATAGCAACGAAGATCCTACTAGAAGCATTGATTATATTTCTTTCGATGTTACCCCTTCAAAAGAAGATACTGCAAAAGCATTGGACAAATTAGTTTCCGGAAAAGCAGAATTCACTACTGTTAAAGATGCAGAAAGTTTCGTGAATCGTAATTCTGACGATCCTTATGCTGATAAATTCGTGACTAAAAAATCATTCATGTCTCGTTATTCAGATTCTATTCTGAATATGTCTGTAGGTGGTGTTTTCGGTCCGTATTTAGAAAATAACAGCTTCAAAATGGTTAGAGTAATGGAAAAAAGATCATTACCAGATTCAGTAAAAGCACAACACATATTATTGTCTGTAAATAAAGACAGAGATGACAGTACTGCCAAGAGAATGATAGATAGTGTGAAACTGGTTATAGAACATGGTACTTCTTTTGATAGTGTAGCTACCAAAATATCAGAAGATAAAGGATCTCAAATCAAAGGTGGTGATCTGGGCTACTTTACATATGGTATGATGGTACCCGAATTTAACGATGCATGTTTCCTGAACAGCACCGGAGACATGAAAGTGGTAAAGACACAATTTGGATACCATTTGATAAAGATCAATGATCAAAAGAACTTCCAACCATCAGCTAAACTAGCTATTGTAAGCAAGGCACTTTTTGCCAGCGACAATACTCAAAATGCAGTATACGCAAAAGCTAATGAGTTTGCAGGTAAGAATACTACCGACAAAGCTTTTGACGAAGAAGTGAAAAAAATGGCTCTGAACAAAAAAGTAGCTGAAAATGTAAAGATCAACGATTTCATCGTACCGGGCCTTGGTTCTGCACGCGATATCATTAGATGGATGTATGAGGCAAAACTTGGTGGCGTTTCTCAGGTTTTCACTATGGATGGTAGATATATCATTGCTAAATTGTCAGATATACAAGAAAAAGGATTGAAGAAAATAACTACTGTAATGCGCCCACAACTGGAAGCTGCAGTAAAATCTGAGAAGAAAGCAGATATCATAGCAGCTAAATACAAGGCTATGAGCTCTCTGGAATCAATAGCACAATCATCAAACCAACAAGTAATGAGCGCAGACTCTATTAATATGGGTCGTGGATTTATTGCAGGTATTGGTTTTGAACCTAAAGTAGAAGGTTATAGTTTCTACAAAGGATTTAATCCTAATACAGTTTCACCTGCTATCAAAGGTAACGGAGCTGTTTATTTTATCACTTTGGCCGGAAGATTAGACTTGGTAAATACACCAAACGAAATGCCTGATAAGCAAAGAGCTATGATGATGGCTATGCAGATCAAGAATTTCCTAGGCCAATCTTTACAAGATAATATGCGTAAAACCGCTACTATCAAATATAATGGCACCAACCTGTATTAATTTTACCTAATTACATATCAATAAAAACAGCGCTCATATGAGTGCTGTTTTTTTATTTAGGACCAAACTATACGTAAATTTGTAAAGCTATTGTAAAGCAATAGTCCTGATATGGAAGCAATAGTCAATAAAGTAGCAGAAAGCGGTATCATCACATTGGATCTGGCACACTATGTGCCAATGGCAGAAAATATAGCCATATTTGATTTGAGGCCATTTCTGTTTCAGGAGATGATATTACGTGAAAAGGATTATAGAGCGGCTCTGCAAACCCATGACTGGAACGTGTATAAAGATAAAAATGTGTCTTTGCAATGTAGTGTGGATGCAGTGATACCGATATGGGCCTATATGCTGGCTGCTTCTTATCTGCAACCCATAGCTACTTCTGTATTTTTTGGTACAGTGGCAGAAATGAAAAACCATCTGATACAGCAAAATATCTCAAAAATAGATAAAGCAGAATATGCTGACCAAAGAGTAGTAATAAAGGGCTGCGGAGATACACCAATACCCGAAACCGCTTATATAGCGGTTACAGAACATCTGAGATCTGTAGTAAAGTCGCTAATGTATGGCGAACCCTGCTCTACAGTGCCAATCTATAAAAAACCTAAAGAAGCCTAGACCACCAATAGGTTCAGGCCAATTTTTTCAGACAATAATACAGAGGAATTAGATGTGGTTTGTACCATTATACTATTATCGAATGGTAATCGCTCTGTTACGGTTACAATTGCCCCAATAGAAATGTCAAAACGTTTTAATTGCTGTAAAAATGCAGTGGATGTGTCTTTTACAGCTACGATCTTACATTTTGTACCTATAGCCAACTCATTTAACGAAACAGTAGAGGATTTTGGTACCTCTCCGTTGGGTTTAGGAATAGGATCACCGTGAGGGTCGAATTCAGGATATCCTAAAAAATCGTCTAAACGATCTATAAGCTGTTGAGAATGAATATGTTCCAGTTGTTCGGCCACTTCGTGCACCTCATCCCATGAAAAATGTAGGGTATTATGCAGGAAAGTTTCCCAAAGTCGATGTTTGCGTAGCACATTCAGCGCGGCTTTGATACCGCTGGGGCTGAGCTGTATCTTTTTATACTTTTCGTAATGGATCAGTTGTTTCTCCGACAGCTTGCGTAGCATATCTGTTACAGTAGCAGGGCGTGTTTGCATGCGTTCTGCTATCTCATTTACCGATACTTCGCCCGCTGTACCAGCAGTTTGCAGGCTATAGATAGCCTTGATATAATTCTCTTCGGTAAATGTAAATGACAACATGCCTGTAAATTAACAAACACAACGCATTTATAGAGATACTAATTTCTCAAAAAAATAGAAATGCAGCCTTATTTTAAGCGGGAAAAAAGTAGTTTCGTCGATCAGTGAATATTATTCAGGAGAAAATGAAGCGAGAAAGCACCCTAAATGCAAATAAAGAACTAGGTATAATACTATTAGCCCTTTTTATGTTGCTTTTCATTCCAAATACCCAAGCACAGCCTAAGAAAATAGACTTCTCTAAACCACATAATGTAAGGGTAATAAAGGAATACAAGGACAGAAAAGGTAATACAGTAAGGGAAGTAGAATATTCGCAGGGAAATACCCGAATGAATGAGACTATCATCATACCCAATGCATTTTCATACAACCTAAGAGTGCCTATAAATATAGATACTATCAAAAAAGACTCCATCATGCTGGTGGTGGATAAAGGACATTATTGCCTGCAGGTATATTATCGAAAAAGGTTGATACGTAATTACAAAGCGGTCTTCGGGCCAAAACCCCTGGAAAATAAGTGTTTAGAAGGTGACAGATGCACACCGGAAGGCTGGTTTACTATAGCTAATATCAATACCGGTTCTAAATACAATAAGTTCCTAAAGCTGAATTACCCCAATGATTCCTCTATAGCCAGATTCAATAAGCTAAAGGAAACCGGAGCCATACCACAAAAGGCCAAAATGGGCGGAGATGTAGGCATACATGGCATATGGAAAGGCGGAGATGATATGATAGAACTAGGTGTGGGCTGGACAGACGGTTGC
Organism: Bacteroidota bacterium; assembly: GCA_037144255.1. Taxonomy (GTDB): domain Bacteria; phylum Bacteroidota; class Bacteroidia; order Chitinophagales; family Chitinophagaceae; genus JBAWXE01. The sequence goes on from JBAWXE010000021.1 coordinate 14,421, forward strand.
ATAGCCCTGAAAAACAAAGATGTAGATGAGCTCTATTCTATGGTGGTGGTAGGTACTAAAGTTTATATCAAGAAATAGGTATACCTTTTACAAAATCTGTATAGGCCTCTGCCCAACCCTTCCATTCCGGGTCGGTTCCTAAAGAGAAGTTGTGAAATATCGTAACTAATTGACTATTAGCTCTTTGTAATGATCTTTTCATTAAGTCTAGCTGTGTGAAAGCATCTATAACACTTAATCCCATTTCGTACTTAGCAGTAGTATCCATAAAGCAGAACGGATGTATACGTATAGGTGATATAGTTTCGTAGCCAATATCATACCATCGGAATGACTGCCCTGTACCCGCCCTAAATCCCAAATGCGAACCATAACCCAAACTATAGTCGTCTTTAATTCCTTTTTTGATCAGCTTTATAGGTGTTTTGGGTATTACGAACTTGATAAAATGCTGACGGGACTGTGTAATTTCTTTGCCTGCTATGCGCTCCAACACAGTTTTCTCTTTCAGGAATAGGCCTTTTTCTCTTGCAGTAAAATAGGATGGATGTATTCCCAATTTCCCTTCATTGCCCATTTGACGAACTAAAGTCTGCATAGCAGGGTGTGTAGGCGATATATTTTTATCAAATTCCGAAGTACTTGACGCCGCAAGTATAAAATATATAGGCTGGTAGCCGGTTTCAGCATGTAGCTGCTGTAAATATTGAAAACTATCGTAAGGATCAGGCTGTTTTTTACTTAACACGCTTTTGCGCTCTGAAATTTTCCCCCACCTTCCGGCTACTATGTCTCTCAAATATCCACCCACAGTACGTTTCAGGCCTTTATGCAGATAGGAAAAAGCGATATCAATATCGTAAGTAGGCTGAAAGCTGAATAATGGTGTATTTATGGGTATTTGATACTTATTTATGAGCATTTCCCTGAAAGATTGTACCCATTGGTCTACAATAGGCTCTTGCAGCCAGCCCTCTTTGTATAATATACTTTCGGTAGCGGGGTAACGCCCGTGTTTATCGGGAGTATAAGAGTAATGTTCTTCATAGCGGGAAAGGAGAAAAAATATGGCAGATAACAGATCGAAGGGAACCATATATGCGTTCTTATTACCTGCATACAAGGTGGGCAAGCCTTTCCAGTTGCCTATTTGAATATCATGAACAGCAATACTTTGCTCCCAAAGCAGCCCCATATCCGGAATAGACAAGGCATTGTGAAAAGCAGCCCCGTAGGAAACAAAGAAAGGTAGTTGAATAACCTCTGTTTCATGGTGAGTAAGTGTATAAGAAACCTTGAGTTGCTCCTTGAATAACCAATCCAATATATACTGCAAGCGGGGGGATGCCTTTGGGGTATATACAATGATGGTAGTATGCATGCAAGAATAGTTTATCGTTTATTGCGCTCTTTCCACAATTGATTAAAAGACTTTGGTGCAAATTCCAGATCGGTTCTATGTTGCGACCAGGTAGCGCTGAACAGTTTTTTAAACATTTTGTCTTTTATTCCTGCTCCGGCACTATTCATCAACATACGGCTCAGCATACCACGGCGCCATATCTTCCAGCTCATATTCTCTTTAAAACCGTTCAAACCCTCCATAGTAGCAATGTGGCGGTTCTCCAGCAACATTTCGTGAATATTGATCTTGATAGGACAAACCTCTGTACAATTACCACATAGACTGGATGCATAACTCAGATGTTTGAACTCTGACATACCATTCAGGTGCGGAGATATAACAGATCCTATAGGTCCGCTATAGGTAGTACCGTAGGCATGTCCTCCGATATTCTTATATACCGGGCAGGCATTGAGGCAAGAACCACAACGGATACAGTACATGCTCTCTCTCACTTCTGTACGCAACAGATTAGTGCGGTTATTATCCAGTAGTATCACAAACATTTCTTCAGGTCCGTCTGTTTCGCCTTGCTGGCGTGGCCCCGTAAAAATGGTATTATAAACAGTTACATTCTGACCCGTACCATAGGTAGCCAATAATGGCCACAGCAGCGACAAGTCATTTAATGAAGGAATTATTTTCTCTATGCCTACTATGGCAATATGTGTTTTAGGGAAAGCAGTGGTCAGTCGGGCATTACCTTCATTTTCACTCACACATACAGCACCTATATCTGCTACTAAGAAATTCCCTCCGGTAATACCTACTTCGGCTGTAATGTACTTTTCGCGCAGATTTCGGCGGGCAATCTGGGTTAGTTCAGACGGCGAAAGATTAGGCAAAGTGCCCAGTTTTTCATGAAAAACCCTTGCCACGTCTTCCTTGCTCTTATGCATGGCAGGGGTAACGATATGATAAGGTGCTTCTCCATCCAGTTGTTGTATATATTCTCCCAGATCGGTCTCTACTGATTCTATATTGTGTTTGGCCAGAAAGTCATTCAGGTGCAGCTCTTCGGTCACCATCGATTTAGACTTTACTACCTGTTTGGTATCTTTTTCCTGGCAGATGTTCAAAACCAGTTGACGGGCTTCTTCGGCATCCTCTGCCCACAGTACTTTTCCGCCACGGGCAGTAAAATTCTTTTCGAATTCAACCAGGTACTTATCCAGTTGTTCTATAGCACGCCATTTGATGTTTTTGGCTTTTTTGCGAGCAGTATCCAGATTGGCAAACTGTTGTTTTCCCTTCACAACAGAGTCGGTGTACTTCTGTATGTTAAAACTGAGTTTACGCTTATGCTCTAGATCATGAGCCTTAATGTCACTCTTGGCAATAAATACTGATTGATTTTCAGTCATAGTTGAAAGACTATATGCAAACGTACTAAAAAACACCCTAAGTAGTTTAGGTGTAGGTTTTTGTACATTTGTACCTATGTTTTCCAAACAAAGTGTACAACAGCAGGCTCTGGAAACTATAGAGCTGGAAGCACAATCTATATTTAAGCTGAAGGAATATGTCAATGACGGTTTCTTGAAAGCAGTAGAACTGATACATAGCGCCAAGGGTCGTGTAGTAGTGACAGGTATTGGCAAAAGTGCGGTGATAGCCCAAAAGATAGTGGCTACTTTCAATTCTACAGGTACCCCCGCTTTGTTCATGCATGCTGCCGATGCCATACATGGCGATCTGGGTATGGTACAGCAGGACGATGTGGTCATCATCATTTCTAAAAGCGGCGAAAGCCCTGAAATAAAGGTTTTAGTGCCTTTTATCAAGAATTTCGGTAATCCTGTAATAGCCATCTCAGGCAATGAAAAGTCTTTCCTGGCCACGAATTCAGATTGTTTTGTGAATAGTACGGTAGAAAAAGAAGCTTGCCCTAATAATCTGGCACCTACTACCAGCACTACAGCACAGTTGGTAATGGGCGATGCTTTGGCCGTTTGCCTACTCAGTTTGAAGGGTTTTACGTCTCACGATTTTGCTCGTTTTCACCCTGGGGGTGCTTTGGGCAAAAAGCTATACTTGCGCGTATCTGATATGAGCCGAATGAATGAAAAACCACTAGTAAACACAGAAAGTACTCTGCGTGAGATCATTTACGATATTTCCAGTAAAAGGCTGGGAGCCACTGTGGTATTGGATGATAAAGGTGAATTAAAGGGGATTATCACAGATGGCGATATTCGCCGTATGCTGGAAAAGCATGATAGCCCGGCACAATTAAAAGCTAAAGATATACTGACTGCCCATCCAAAATCTATAGACGAGAACGAACTGGCCGCTACTGCTCTGGAACTGATGCGTAAAAATGACATCACACAGCTGGTAGTAACTCATGAAGGCAAATATTCTGGTATGTTGCACTTGCACGATCTGGTAAGAGAAGGTTTGTTATAATTAGAAACCTACGCCTATACCCACTTCTGTTAGTTCAGCTACGGTTTTGTGGGTTTTTAGCAGTACTGATAGGAATAGCTCTTTTAAAGGTCCTTTTTCTTTCTGCACCAGATATACATTGCCTCCCAATTTTTCGTAGTAAGGGTCTACAGTCAGATAGGCCTGATGCAAGTATACCCCCAGCTGAAAGACAATACCCACACGGCCTAATAGGTATTCATTACCTACAAATACGGCACTTTTCCATGAATGGGCTGCTTCATCACCAGGGTATATCTCGTTATTCTGCAGGAATGCATATACTTTTTCATGGTAGGAATAGTCTATACCACCAAATACCTTGTTCTTACTTTTCCACCGTTTACTGGCATACAATGATGCCAGATAGCTACGGTACATTGGTCCGCCCGAACTTCCACCTTGGTTCATAGCTATGCCCAGTCTGCTTTGTACCAACCATCTGTTGGGCAATGGCTCTGATTTACTCAGAATTTTCTGAGGTCTTGAATTGACAGGAAAGTACCTTAACCCAATATGTGCCCCGTACATATTGATACCCAGATTAGGCACTTTCAACGCAGCATTGGAAATATGCGAAAAGTTAAGCCCCGCCTGTATATCCCAATGGCTATTCACATGATAACGCAGGTCGGTAGTGAACAAAGAAAAGTTGTTGATATGACTGCCTATGGCATTATTCAGGGTATCCCATACAGGGGCACGCTCATAATGATGTGATATATACCCTATGCCAAATCCGGCTCTGGCAGTCCATTCAAAGTTTTTTCCGGTAATAAGAGGTAATTGCAAACTGGGGTAAAGACCCAATGCATATCCATATACGGCATTATTACCATAGTTAGTATAAGTGATCCCTACCCCTACTATCGGAAATTTTCTGCGTTGATGCCAGTACTTTCTGCCATAGGTTTGCTGAAAGAAATTGATATCCAGAGCTGTAGATACTGGGGGTATCGGGCCTTTGAACTTGGTAGAGTGTTTCAAGATCTTTCCGGCCATCATATTGGTCTCTATACCAAAGCCTGACCAGGGTATTTGTTCCTGAGCATGAACAGTACTACAGGCTATAGAACTGCACATTAAAACAGTTATAAACCCGCATATACCTACAAACGATCTGTTAATATTTATAAAAGTACCCACAACTATACTAAAGAATACAACAAATATACTTTTAGCTGTATCAAACATGTAACTTTGCGATGTTTATTTTTATACCCTGATGCGCCGCTTTGCAGCAATAGTTTTTCGTTCATTTTTACAAGGGCTTATTATCCTCTGTCCCATAGCCATAACGGGCTATATTATCGTTCTCGTATTCGATAAGGTAGACAGTCTGGTACCTTTTGTACCCAGAGGTATAGGCTTTGTAGTTATTATTACATCTGTTACAGTAATAGGTTACTTAGGTACTCGCTTCTTTATAGGTAAGATGCTCATAGATACTTTCGATCATTTATTAGATCATACCCCAGGTATCAAATACATCTACTCTTCTATCAAAGATGTAATGGGCTCATTTGTAGGAGATAAGAGAAAATTCAATAAACCGGTATTTGTCTGCATCAACCATAATCCCGAGGTATGGCGTGTAGGCTTTATGACTCAGAGAGATCTGGCATTTGCGGGTATGGCCAATAAAATTGCCGTATACCTGCCACATGCCTATGCCATATCGGGTTATGTCATAGTAGTAGACGCAAAAAATATAAAACCAATAACTAAAATGACCGCCGCAGAGGCCATGAAGTTTGCTGTGAGTGGTGGTGTAGCCAGTATGGAGGAAATGAACCATGACAAACCACAACAGCATTCTTAATTTCAATGCCGGCCCTGCTGCATTGCCTGCTGAGGTATTGCAGCAAACATCGCAAGCGGTGATCAATTATAACAATACCGGTTTATCCATTCTTGAAATCCCTCATCGGGGCAAACATTTCGATGCCATCTTAGAGGAAAGCAAATCATTAGTAATTGAGCTTTGTGGCCTGGGTAATGATTACGAAGTGCTGTTCATGCACGGAGGTGGGCGTTTACAGTTTTGCATGATACCCATGAATTTTACGGGAGCAAATGAGACTGCCGGCTATATAGATAGTGGCCACTGGGCTGCCGAAGCTGCAGATTATGCAAAATACTATGGCAAAACAGAAGTGCTTTGCTCTTCTAAATCCGACAACTACAGTCACTTACCTGTATGGCCTTCTGTTATAGATATTAAGTTGTCTTATCTGCACTATACTACCAATAATACTATTTATGGTACACAATGGAAGGATATACCTGCCTGCAATGTGCCACTGATAGCAGATATGAGCAGTGATATTTTTAGCCAACAAAGAGACTATTCACGTTGTGCTATGTTCTATGCAGTAGCGCAGAAGAATATAGGCCCCGCAGGCACTACACTCGTAGTACTGCATAAGGATATGCTCAAAAAGATAAATAAAGGGCAACCCCCAATGCTGGATTATGCAGCACATGTAAAGGAAAACTCAGTACTCAATACCCCTCCTGTTTTTGCCATATATACTACTATGCTTATGCTGCGCTGGATAAAAGCCAAGGGCATAGCAGCAGTGGAAAAGGAAAATGCTGCAAAAGCGGCACTGCTATATGACGAAGTGAGCCGAAATTCGTTATTTCACAGCATCATAAAGGAGAGCGATAGAAGCACGATGAATGTCTGTTTTGTAGCTAAGGATGTTTCAAATGAAAAAACATTTATTACATTTTGTGAACAAAGAGGTATCACAAATATAGCAGGACATAGATCTACAGGTGGTTTCAGGGCATCATTATACAACGCCATACCACTGAGCGCAGTAAAAAGACTGGTACAGGCAATGAAGGAATTTGAAATAGAAAAAGCATAATAATCACATAAACGCAAATATGGCAAAGATCACCCCATTCAAGGGTTTAAGACCTAGACAAGACCTGGCATCTCAGGTAGCTACCCTCCCGTATGATGTAGTAAGTGTTGCAGAAGCACGTCAATTCAGAAAAAACCCTTACAATTTCTATCATGTAACCCGTGCAGAGATAGATCTTACAGAGAGTGTAGATGTACATAGTACACAGGTATATGAAAGAGCTGAAGAGAATTTGGACAATATGGTCAAGGAAAAGATCCTCATTCAGGACGAAGAACCTTGCTATTACATATATGAGCTGGTAATGAATGGTCGTTCACAAACCGGCCTTATCTGCGGCTCTTCTTGCGATGATTACTTCAATGGCATCATTAAAAAACACGAGTTTACCAGACCTGAAAAGGAATTGGATCGTATCAATCATATCAAAACTACCCGTGCACAAACAGGGGTGGTTTTTCTTGCCTATAACGATCAGATAGATGTCCAAAATCTCATTCAGGAATGGAAAGACTCTCATCCTGCTACCAATGATTTTGTTGCAGAAGATGGAGTGCGTCATATACTTTGGGTAGTAGATGACTATTCGAAAGTAGCCACTATAACCAATTTGTTTGCAGTTGAAGTGCCATGCACTTATATAGCCGATGGGCACCATAGAGCAGCATCTGCCGGCAAAGTATGTGAAGAAATGCGTGAGGCTGGAATGTCTATTACCGGGGAAGAATCTTTCAACTACTTCATCACTTGTATTTTCCCGGCTAGCCAGCTGGAGATACTGGATTATAACCGTGTAGTAAAGGATCTGAATGGTTTGAAATCGGAGGAATTCTTACAGGCATTACATACACAGTTTGATGTGAGCCCATTGGGAGATAAATCATACAAACCACAACAGCCACATGAATTTGGGATGTACCTGAATAAAAGCTGGTATAAACTGGTAGTAAAACCGGGTACTTTCTCTGCTGATCCTATAGGCATTCTGGATGTTTCGATCTTACAAAACAATGTGCTTACAAAATTGTTAAATATCAACGACCCACGTACTGATAAGCGTGTAGATTTCGTTGGTGGTATACGTGGTTTAGCAGAGCTGGAAAAACGTGTGAATAGTGGCGATATGGTTGCGGCTTTTGCTTGCTACCCTGTCAGCATCAAACAGTTATTTGATATTGCAGATAGCGGGAACGTAATGCCACCAAAGAGTACTTGGTTCGAACCGAAACTGAGAGACGGATTGGTAGTATATGCAATATGAAAATTAATAATATAATATAGATCATCATGGAATACAGGAGAATGGGTAAAACAGGATTGCAATTGAGTGTGTTATCATACGGCTCATGGGTAACCTTTACAAAACAAATTGACGATGCTGCTTCTGGCCGACTGATGAGCCTGGCATATGATAATGGCATCAATTTCTTTGATAATGCCGAGATATACTCTCGTGGAGAATCTGAGAAAATGATGGGCAGAGTATTGAAAACAAAGGGCTGGGAAAGATCGTCTTATGTAGTGTCCAGTAAGGTATTCTTTGGTTGGAGAGGAGATAATAACAAACCCAATCAAACCGGCCTGAGTCGCAAACACATTACAGAGGCTTGCCACGAGGCACTGGGTCGTTTTCAACTAGATTATCTGGACCTGTTCTTTTGCCACCGTCCCGATAGAGATACCCCAATAGAGGAGGTGGTATGGACCATGAATCACCTGATACAACAAGGCAAGATATTGTATTGGGGTACCAGCGAATGGAGTGCTGCCGAGATAATGGAAGCACACATGGTAGCCAAAGAGCTGCAACTGATAGGCCCTGCAATGGAACAACCTCAATACAACCTATTCGAGCGCAGGAAAGTAGAAGTAGATTACTATACCATTTTCAAGAATATAGGTATGGGCACTACTACTTGGAGCCCCTTGGCATCCGGCCTTTTGAGTGGCAAGTACAATAACGGTGTACCTGAAGGCAGCCGTTTGGCACTAGAGGGTTTTGAATGGCTGAAAGACCGTACCCTATCTACCCAAAGAATAGAGAGTGTGCGTAAACTGGAAACGGTGGCCAAAGAGCTGAATACCAGTTTGGCTACTCTTTCTATAGCATGGTGCATACACAATCAGAATGTGACCACTACTATATTGGGAGCTACCAAAGAACAACAACTAACCGAGAATCTGAAAGCTATAGAACTATACCCTAAACTGACACCGGAGATCATGACACAGATAGATGAGATCATGGGTACAAAACCTGTAGCATAACATTTACTGTTCAACATTATACTAACGGCCCTGCAATTATGTGGGGCCGTTTTGTTTGTTCATCAGTAGTTGCAAACTGGCTACAGAAACAAAGCGGAAAGTAAATAACAAGGCCAACCCTGATACACCCAATATAGATATCTGTACCATCCAGCTTACAGGTAAGAACTTGACAGCAAAGGCTATTACAGCACATATACCCAGATAACCGAAATGTGATAAAGCCCATCTGATATTGAGGGGCAGGCCTATGATCTTTTTAGTGAAGATGATAGATGCCACAGATAAGATAGCCTGAGTGATAAAAGCTACCACAGCTGCGCCGAGAGCCTGATAATGAGGTATGAGATATAGATTCAGTAGGATATTGACCAGTACACCTACTATGGCCATTTTGTTCAACAATTTCAGATTGCCATTGGCTGTAAGTAGTGTAGAATATACATACATGATACAATAAGCCGGGAAGGTACCCATGAGCCAAGCAAATACCCAGCCATCATAAGCTTGTGCAGTAGGATATAGTTTGTGCATGATCTCTGTACGGTAAGATGCACAAGCCACTACCAACAGGAATGAGCCCGGTATCAGCATATTTACAGCCTGACGCACTATGGGTTGTACAGCCTGACGCTGAGATAGCATGCGCCCGAACAACGGTAACAATACACCTGCAAACATTACTCCGAACATGTTATTACTTACTTCAAGCAGGCGGGAAGCTGCTGCATAAATACCTGCCTGTATCTTACCGTCTTGTCCGCCCAAACGTTCTATCATCATGGCATCAGCACGCATATATATAGCCATCAGGAAAATAAGCGTAGCATAAGGCACACTGGATTTAATAATGGTCAATACCTCTTTGATATCTATAGAGAATCGTATCTGAACCTTGGCAATGCTCCTTAATGCAAAGAAACTGATGATAGCACCCATAGCATAACAGGCTATCTGTGATATTACAAACCATTCTATCTTAAAGTGTTTACCTGTAGCAGGATATAACAATAAAGTACCACATACTATTATCATTAAGAACCTGTCTATAACCGAGAGTATACCATCCAGTTTGAATTTTAATAATGCAGATACATTACTACGAATGAATAATAACAGAGAATTGAAAACCTGAATAAGAGATATATATATTAATAACTGCAATTCCCATGCTCTGTACCCAAGCAGCAAAGCTGTTGCATATACAATAACTATATAGAACAACATGAGCAATACCCTTGCTGACAGCATCTTTGGGAAGAACTCCTTGAGCTTAGTGGGGTTTTGAGAGATGATACGATTATTGTAGCTGGTGATACCAAAATCTAATATGATCTGGAAAATGAGGCACCAATTGAACAAAGCCTGATATATACCATATTGTGCATAACCAACCCTATTCTGCACCGTACGGTCTATAAGAAAGATCCATGCCGGTTTCACCAACAAGTTGATCACTATTATAAAGATCAGGTTTTTGACAAAAAAGCGGCGCATGAATTATTAAACGGTATATAAAGTGGTAAAATTATATTTTTGCGGGAGATTGCTATGCGTATTGCCGTAAATACCCGATTATTATTAAAAGGAAAACTGGAAGGGATAGGTTGGTTTACCTACCAAACGCTGGAACGTATCGTTCGTCAGCATCCGGAACATGAATTTATCTTCTTTTTTGATAGAACATATGATCCGTCCTTTGTTTTTGCTTCGAATGTAACGCCTGTGGTGGTTCATCCACAGACGCGTCATCCCATACTATGCTATTTATGGTTTGAGTGGCAGATACCCCGACTGCTGCGTAAATATAAGGCAGATCTGTTTCTGTCTACCGATGGCTTTATGTCCTTGAGTACCAAGTTGCCTACCTGCCTGGTGATACATGATCTGGCTTTTGAGCATTATCCGGAACATCTGAAAATGAGCCATCGTTTCTATTGGCGTCATTATTCTCCGCTTTTTGCCCGTAAGGCCAAAAGGATAGTTACTGTATCTACCTATTCTAAAACAGATATAGAGCAGCGGTATCGTATAAATGGTGATAAGATAGCCGTAGTATATAATGGTGCCCATGATGAATATGTGCCACTGAGCTGGGATGAGCGCGAAGCAGTGAAGACCCGGTATGCTGATGGCTGTGAGTATTTTGTATTTGCAGGGGCCCTGCACCCCAGAAAGAATGTGGTGAACCTGCTGAAAGCCTTTGTAGAATTCAAGAAGCGGCAGCGCAGCAATATGAAGCTGGTGATAGTAGGACGCATGGCCTGGAAATATGAAGAGGTAGAGGAGATGCGTGATACGATGCCTTTTAAGGAGGATGTGAAGTGGGTAGGATACATGAATGTTGATGAATTATCGAAGGTGATGGGTGGTGCCTATGCGCTGACGTTTGCTTCGTTGTTTGAAGGTTTTGGGATACCGATACTGGAGGCGCTGCAATGCCATGTGCCTGCAATAGTAAGTAACACATCGTCTATGCCGGAAGTGGCAGGTGATGCGGCCCTATTGGTAGACCCTAATGATTATATGGACATAGCTGATAAAATGCAATTACTGTATAAGGATGAGGTGCTGAGAGCCAAGCTGATAGCGGCTGCTAAGGAACAGGTGAAAAAATTTGACTGGGATAAATCGGCGAGGGAACTGTGGGATAATATGATGAAATGTATATAGGTAGAAAAAGGTCGCACTGAGCGACCTTTTTTATTGGGAGTATCTGTAAAGTATTATTGATTGACAGGCAATAATATGGTAACAGGTGTAGTGCTCTGCGTAATAACGGTATAGCCTGTACCACCTGAAAGCGGCACATATTTATTAAGACCGCCAGTAGTATCTATAATATGGCCTGTGCAATACAGGTAGTAATTACCGTTTCTGAGACTATCGAATTTGGCCAATGGATTACCTGCATTGAGGGTACAAACCATAGAGTCGTCGTAGCCATTAACAGGTGCATTGAGTGCATTGTACTTGATATAAACTGTAGCGGTATCTACATTCATGCCATTGTGACGAGGGATAACAGACAGAATAGCTCTGCCACTATCGCCACGACCAGCTGAAGTAGGGATAACCACAGGACCAGCATCTTGCTTACCACAACCGAAAGCAAACATGAGTATAAAAAGAGATGCAACTATTAGGGAACTACGCATTTTAAATATTTTTATTCTAACGAGCCGTAAAATTAAATAAACTAAACGGTAAGAGGTACATATTTATTTTGGACACAGACATTTTTGGCTAGGCGTTTAATTACATATAGTGCAATTACATTCGGAAACAGGTAAGAACATGGTTTGTGAGGATTGCTGAGAGATGGTATAACCTATGCCACCTGTGATACAGCCGGGTACAGAAGTATCGAAACCGACACCATAGAGGTAGTAGTTACCATTCTTGAGTGAGGTAAAAGAGGCCAATGCCTTGTTATTGGCTACTACACAGGTAGCAGAATCATCATACACGCCATTGGCCGGGGCATCTACAGCGCCGTATTTGATATAGACCTTGCAGCGTTTGATATTAGAGTCTACCTCATGGTGCTGAGGATTGACAATGAGGGTAGCCGATCCACCTTTGCCCGGGCTGTTATTATCTGTTTTTCTGCAATTGGCAGACATGAGCGAAAGGCTGAGTATGCAGAGCAATGCTGTAATGATGCGCATAATATAGAGTGGGTGTTTTAAAACTGTAACAAAGACAGGCAAATATCAGGAAAGGTTTAAAAATTAAAATATGTTTATTAAATTATTTGTTCTTTTTGAGTGTACGGATGATATGTGGTCGGCGTGATGTATGTATGATACCAAGAATAGTTATGGTGCTACCAGATATTTTATAAATAATAAGCCATGTAAGGCAAACAGCTCTACGGTATTTCTTAACTTTTGTAGCCAATTCCTCACATTCTCTGAACGCAAATGGGTGAAGTGATATACGCTCTATGGTATCGAATATTGCATTACCGACCTTAATAGCATTGATGGGCTGATGATCGATAAAGGCAATATAACCGGTTATCTCATCAATATTATGTAAAGCGTAGGTGCTGAGCTTTACTTCGTAATCTTTTGTATTTTCTTTGAGTTGCTTGCCCATTTTGCTTTTGCCTGGCTGAGAGAAACAGTGGGAGCATTTTCGGCATCAGCTATCCATTTTTTAAATGAGGAAATGCTTAATGTTTCTCCGGGTAATGAAGGGGAATCGAAATCGGTAGTATCGATAATATTTATGGCATGCTGATGCTCTAAAGCCTGAATGGCTTTGAGTGCGGTGGTATTTTTTATTTCTATGGTAATTGTTTGCATATAAGTATGCTATTGTATATTGAATAAAGTTAAGAAAAAATAAGCATTACCTAAGTGGGGGTAATGTGATAAAAAAGTGTTGTGGGGTAATGTTACAAAAGCAGAGAAAAAAATTATGGTTATGAAAAAAATTAAGTGATTGATAATGAATGAGTTGTGGGTTACACAGGGTTACACGGAAATAATGCGGCAATGTGATAATGTGAAGAATGTGTTCCTTAAAATTGTGGGTTTTACCGACTTTTTACCGAAAAATTACCGATTTCTTTCCGGTTTGTTACCGAACCTTTACCGAATGATTACCGATGAATTTTCTGTAATGTAATGAACGCATGAGAAGAAAACAGATGCGACCTTGGTACTATACAAAGATACGAAATGAGGATGCCCGAGACCAAATAATGGAGGGCATATTTTTTATAGCAATAAGTGAAAAACATATGATATACTCGACCATAAATGAGTGAACCTATTTTTGTAAATATAAATTTTAGTAACTTTAATTTGTGAAACAACGACTTTATATTGATACCTCTGTTTTTGGTGGATATTATGATGATGAATTTAAAGAATTTACACGACCGCTTTTTGATAGGATATTAAAAAACGATTTTACACTTCTTTATTCTACTGTTACACAGGATGAACTAGAGAATGCTCCCGATAAGGTAAAGGAACTGGTAAAGCACCTGAAAGCAGATTATACGGAATTCATTGATATTAGCGAAGAAGCAGTAGATCTGGCAACAAAATACATTCTTGAGAAAGTAGTAGGACAAACCAGTTACGCTGATTGTTTACACATAGCTTTAGCTACTATACACCATGCGGATTTCTTAATAAGCTGGAATTTTAAGCACATAGTGAATGTACAGCGTATAATGGGTTATAATGCTATTAATATCAAAAATGGCTATAAGCAATTAGAAATTCGTTCACCCAGAGATCTAATGATTTATGAAGAAGATAATTGATAAGAAATTTGATGCTGTAGCATATATGCGAGAGCAAAGACAAAGTTTGAGTGTGAAATTGGCTACTATGTCTAAGAAGGAGATATTAGAGTATTTCAGACAAACAAAAAAGCATAATACTGTAAAGCCATCTGCTTAGTATTTGTTATAAATGATGCCCAGCACGTACCTATATGAAAAACCTCTGTACCCTTATACTTTTTGTGATATTAGCAGGCATAGCTAAGGGGCAGATAATTACAACAATAGCCGGCAATGGATCCCAAAATTATAGCGGTGATAGTGGTTTTGCAACTCTAGCGGGAATTGGTTTACCTGCTAAAGTTGTTTTTGATAATAATGGTAATTATTATTTTCCAATAAGATTACATAATAGAATACGAAAAGTATCTACTAATGGTATAATTACAACAATAGCTGGAACCGGTATTGCTGGGTATAATGGTGATAATATTCTTGCAAATACAGCAAAAATCAATGGACCATTAGGCGTGGAAATAAACAGTATTGGAGACATATACATTGCTGATTACAATAATAGTAGAATAAGGAAAGTTGACCATGCATCGGGAATAATTACCACAATAGCCGGTACTGGTGTTGGAGGTTATAATGGCGATAATATCGCTGCAAATACAGCTCAACTTAATTACCCCTCGTTTTTAATGTTTGACACACTAGATGATTTATTTATTAATGATTATAACAATAATAGAATCCGGAAAATATCGACAGGGGGTATAATATCTACCGTTGCTGGTAATGGCTCTCCAGGTTATAATGGCGACAATATTTTAGCTACAAATGCGCAAATTCACACAAACAATGCTGGTTTTTTTGTTGATGTTACAGGAAATATATTTATTGCTGATTTTCTTAATTATAGAATACGCAAAGTAGATGCTACATCAGGAATGATTACTACAATTGCTGGAACAGGTGTCGGAGGCTATAATGGCGATAATATTCCTGCAATTTCAGCTGAAGTTGCTCCAAATGATTTGACAATTGATGCTGTTGGTAACATATATATTGCTGATCAAACTAGTAGAATACGAAAAATTGACGCAACAACCGGTATAATTACCACAATTGCTGGTACAGGCATTGCAGGATTTGGTGGAGATAATGGTCCTGCAATCTTAGCTCAAATTTATACACCTCAAGCAATTTCCATTGATTCTTGTGGTAACTTATATATATCTGATAATGTTCAAAATAATCGCATCCGCAAAGTATGGATAGGCACTACAACAATACCGACAGCTAGTATAGCTGTAAGCCCTAATGATACAGTATGTGCTGGAGCAGCAGTAAGCTATACAGCTACGCCTAGCAATGCAGGTAGCACACCTAGTTATCAATGGTTAAAGAATGGAACAGTAATAGCAGGCGCTACTAATAGTACTTATACCTACACACCTGCTAATGGTGATAGCGTGCAATGTATAGTAGTAAGCAGTGTGCCCTGTGCAGGGCCGGCGCTGAGTAATGCTATACACATGGTACTGAGTGGTACTGATATAGTGCCTACTATAAGTATAACAGGTAATGCTACTGTGCTAATGGGTGCAAGCGGCACTTATACTGCTACTACCAATGTAGTGGGCGGAACCTATCAATGGAAAGTGAATAATAACAATGTGGGTACTAATAGTAATACTTATACTTATGTGCCTGTGAATGGTGATGTGGTAACATGCAGCATACATAGTGCAGGGGGATGCTATACTGTGAGTGATACCATCAGTAATGGAATAACGATACTGGTAACAGAAGGAGTGGGTAATGTGCACAGCAATGGCATGAGCATATACCCTAATCCTACTAATGATGTACTGCATATAGATGGTGTGAAGGGGCAAGTGACTTATAGAGTGCTAGATATAGTAGGAGGAACTGTGCAGGAAGGTGTTTTGAAAGTGGGGAGTAATAGTGTTGCTATGCAGGGCCTTTCGGCAGGTATGTATGTGCTGGAGCTTACAAATAGCAAGGGTATGAGGGATGTGGTAAGAGTGGTGAGGGAGTAGGTAATGTGCCAATGTGGGCGTGTTTTTAGGCATGGGTTACAAACCTGCGCCAGTGTTGCGAAGACTTATTACAAATGCTCAGGAGATCTCTCTCTGCGTTCGAGATGACGACCTTGATTGGGCGTTTTATAAGATTATGCTCTGGCGTTCTGCCGAGTGAATAAGAGCAGATATACGATAATGAATAACAATGAGGTGATGCTAGAGGCTACTATCTTGAGTATGAGATAGCCTATGTTATTGAGGCTCCATAGTTCTACGGTAAAGAAGAGTGCGTGATGCAGGAGTATGAGGAAACCACTATAGGTAAGGAATGGCATCCAACCCATATTCTTGACAGAGGGAGACTGATTGGGATATTCTGATAGATTCTTAGGTAAGAGAGCATTCAATACATTGGTACGCAGATAGGCTATGAGTACACAAGCACAAGCGTGTATACCACCTGTATTCATAAAAGCATCCATAGTGATACCGGTAACAAAACCGAGCAATAAAAGCACTACTACAGAAGCCTCGAAAGGGATGAGTAAAATAAACAGAGGATAGAGATAAGGTATGAACACAGGGAAGCCCGCGGGTTGTGACCACCAGCGCAGGGTTATCTTATTCAGTATCAACACCTGAATGAGCATAATAGCACAGAACCGTAAGAAATTGCGAATGTATACGGTCATAAGTGTTTTTTTGAAGAGTCTTCCAGCCTCGTTCTTTCCTCGGTCATTGTATTTTCTACTACATACACATATTGCAAGTTCCGGAAATTGACAGAAGGTTGCAGGTATATGAGTTGCAGATTGTTCTTTTTAATAAGTTCTGTTTTGTAAATCACCCCTATGAGCATATCAGAGGGGAAGAAAGAATAGCTGGTAGTGTACACAGAATCGCCACGTTTTACTTTTACATACTGTGGTATATCCTTGAGCACCATGATATCAGGGCGGCCACCTTCCCAAGTGACATAACCGAAATTACCTTCCTTGAGTTTGGCAGAGATCTGCTGTTTGATACTGAGTACAGATAATACACTGGCATAGTGAGGAGATACATTGACCACCTTGCCCACTGCACCTGTGCTGGATATAACAGCCATGCCCTTGCCTATACCATCGGCAGTACCGCGATTGATAGTGAGGTAATTGTTGGCAGAGCTGATAGAATTATTGATGACACGGGCAGTATGATAAATGTAATTGGCATACTGTACCACATGACCGGAGTCGTTAGGTTTTACAGGTCTTTTTACCAGAGAATCTTTGAGAGTATCGAGGCTTTTGATACCTGCCATGCGTGCGCGTAGTTTGGCATTCTCGGCTATGAGACTATCATTCATACGGCGGAGATCGAAATAATAGACCACATCGTTCTGCTTTTTGTATAGCAGACCGGTGAGGGCATTGGCAGAGCTCATCACATCGTTGCCCTGCAAAGTATTGGTGCGTGCAATAAGAATGATGCACACTATTTCCAATGCCAGAAACAGAATGAGATTAAAGAACCTGCGTATAAACAGAATAAAGTTGCGCACTGTCTATTATCGGGATCAGGTGGTGAGTTATTTCATAAGGAATGGCATCCTGGCAATGTTCTTGAGCGCCATGCCGGTACCACGCACTACTGCGCGCAACGGATCGTCGGCAACATGAACAGGAAGTTTTATTTTATGCGAAATACGTTTATCCAGTCCGCGTAACAATGCACCACCACCAGTGAGGTATAGCCCGCGACGATAAATATCGGCAGCTAATTCAGGAGGTGTACTTTCCAATGCTTTGAGGATCGCTTCTTCTACTTTGAAAATTGATTTATCAAGAGCTTCTGCTACTTCCTGATAAGATACCATGATCTGTTTAGGTATACCTGTTACAAGGTCACGACCATTAACAGCGATATCATCAGGAGGATTGTCTAATTCTTTAAGAGCAGAACCTACGTGAATTTTAATTTGTTCGGCAGTGCGTTCGCCTATCATCAAACTGTGATAGCGACGCATAGCTTCCATAATATCGGCAGTGAATTCATCGCCCGCGATACGTATAGACTGATCACAAACGATACCTGCCAATGCAATAACAGAGATACCTGTAGTACCACCACCTATATCGATGATCATATTACCTGTAGGCTCTTCAACATCAATACCTATACCTAAGGCAGCAGCCATAGGTTCGTGAATCATATATACTTCTTTAGCACCTGCTTGTTCAGCAGAGTCGCGAACGGCACGTTTTTCTACTTCAGTAATGCTGGATGGTATACAAATAACCATGCGCCAGCTAGGGGGGAATAAAGGTTTTTTAGGGTACACGAGTTTGATCATTTCACGCAGCATACC
>JBAWXE010000022.1:0-32678 GCA_037144255.1 Bacteroidota bacterium
ATATTATCTTTCATAATTCAATAACTCAATCCTTTTAGATTGTAATTTTTTGTTTAAGATTTATAATTGCAACTATAAACAAAATCGATATTGAGTGCACACTATTATGTTTAGCTTTGTTTCATCAAAAGTTAAACAGTATGACAAGTTCGGATTTCGATTATCTGGTTGCAAACCACAGTGATTACCTAAAACCCTTTGCTATATCACTTACTCACAATAGCGAAGATGCCAAGGACCTGTTTCAGGAAACTATGGTGAAAGCACTGGTGAATAGGGAGAAATACCAATTTGGTACCAACCTGAAAGCATGGCTGTATACCATTATGCGCAACACCTTTATTAATGAGTACAGGCGTAATAAGAAATTTGTGAAAGTGCAAAGTGACCTGCCTACAGAAACATTCATAGAAAATTCAGGTAAAATAGCAGTGAACGAAGGGTATGGACATATAAGAATGGCGGAGATCAAAAACGCCATAGAGCAAATGCCACAAGTATTTCGTTTGTCATTTGAGCTATACTATACAGGTTATAAATATCAGGAGATATCAGAATTATTGCATGAACCATTAGGTACCATTAAGAGCCGTATACATTTCGCACGAAAAATGTTAGTGTCTCAATTAGAACGTTAACTTTAATATTCATTCAAACACATTGAAAAAAGTAACAGTCATAGGTAGCGGTTTCGCAGGGCTTTCAACAGCTTGTTTCTTAGCGCAGCAAGGCGTTGAGGTGACTGTTATTGAAAAGAATGACCAAGCAGGTGGACGTGCGCGTGTATTCAGGGAAAAGGGCTTCACTTTTGATATGGGCCCCAGCTGGTATTGGATGCCTGATGTGTTTGAACGCTTCTTTAATCAATTCAATACTACAACATCAGACTTTTACAAGCTCATTCGTCTTGACCCATCATATCAGGTAATATGGGATGACGAAACCTTAGGTATACCAGCTAACTTTCAAGAATTGCAACAACTATTTGAAAGAATAGAACCAGGTGCCGCGGGGCAATTAGTTAAGTTTCTTGGAGAAGCCGGCTATAAGTATCATACGAGCATGAGTGATCTAGTATTCAAACCCGGATTATCAATAACAGAATACATGAGTTGGGATGTAGCCAAATCGGCATTGCGAATAGACCTGCTCAATTCTATACATAAGCATGTCCGCAAATACTTTAGTCATCCTAAACTGATACAACTGGCTGAATTCCCAATATTGTTCTTAGGAGCATTGCCCAAGAACACTCCGGCATTGTATAGCATGATGAACTATGCTGACATGAAACTGGGTACATGGTACCCTATGGGTGGGATGACAGAAATAGTGAAAGCTATTGCTTTACTAGCCAAAAATCTGGGTGTTAAATTCAAGTTCAACGAGTCGGCTGTTCAATTGATAGTTTCCAATGGTAGTGTGGTAGGAGTAAAAACTGTGAGTAATAATTATGTGGCAGATGCAGTAGTATTTGCCTGTGACTATGCACATGCCGACCAAAATCTAACCCCTATAGAATATCGCAATTATACAGAAAGCTACTGGGAAAGCAGAAAGATGGCACCATCCAGTTTGCTATACTATATAGGGCTGAATAAGAAAGTAGAAGGTATGCTACATCATAATCTCATGTTCGATGCACCATTTGCACAACATGCTGATGAACTATACACTATTCCCAGCTGGCCCAAGAACCCACTGATGTATATATGCTGTCCTTCAAAGACAGATAGCAGCGTAGCACCTATCGGTCATGAAAATATTTTTGCACTCATACCAGTAGCACCCGGCATGGCTGATAATGAAGCAATACGCGAACATTACTATGATATACTTATGAAACGTATAGAAAAACGTTTTGGACAAGATGTGAGGAATAATGTAGTATATCAACGTAGTTATGCACATAATGATTTTGTAACTGACTACAATGCTTTTAAAGGAAATGCATATGGACTGGCCAATACGCTGCAACAAACTGCGTTTATGAAGCCATCTATCCGCAATAAAAAATTAAAGAACTTGTTTTACACAGGACAACTAACAGTACCAGGACCCGGAGTGCCACCCGCACTTATATCCGGAGAAATAGTAGCAAAGGAAGTATCCCGTTTACTCAAAATAAAACCAACACTAGTATGATCTCTACCTACCATACCGTATGCCACAAGTGTAGCGAGATAGTTACTAACAAATATAGTACCTCATTCTCGAGCGCCATTAGGTTGTTGCATAAAGATCTGCGCAGACCTATATACGATATATATGGCTTTGTACGTTTTGCCGATGAGATAGTAGATACTTTTCATGAACATGATAAAGAATTACTGTTGAAGGACTTTATAGCTGAGACTTGGAAAGCGATAGAGCAAAAGATAAGCCTGAACCCTATACTTCAAAGTTTTCAGCATGTGGTTCATACTTATAGCATACCGCATGAACTGATCAGCGCATTCCTGACCAGTATGGAAATGGACCTGCATAAAAGCAAGTACCATAGTGTAGAGGAAATCAATGAATACATTTATGGATCGGCAGAGGTAGTGGGACTTATGTGTCTTTCGGTATTCTGCGAAGGGAATATGGAACTGTTTGAAAAACTTAAAGAACCTGCACGCAAACTGGGTGCAGCCTTTCAAAAGATCAATTTCCTGAGAGATATACAAGCAGATTTCAATGGGCTGAACAGAACCTATTTCCCGGGAATGGATCTCCATCATTTTGATACCGGTACCAAACAAAGGATAGAAGCTGATATAGAATTGGATTTCAAAGAAAGCATCAACGGTATACGCAACCTACCATGGAAGGCACGATTTGGTGTGTATACAGCCTACAGATACTACTATGCATTATTCAAAAAAATAAAGAAACTACAGCCTGCCAACGTAATGGAACAACGCATTCGCGTACCGGATTACCAAAAAGCAATGATAGTAATGCGTGCAGGTGTTAATAATCGTTTCAATCTTATTTAAGTAATATGACGAATCAGAAGAATACAGTAATACTGGTAAACGAGAATGATGAGTGGATAGGCACTATGGATAAAATGGAAGCTCATCGTAGTGGCGCACTGCACAGGGCTTTTTCTGTATTCGTAGTGAATAGCAAGAATGAATTACTACTGCAACAGAGAGCTATAGAGAAATATCATTCAGCAGGATTATGGAGCAACACCTGTTGCTCGCACCCTATGCCCGGAGAAAGCACTATAGCTGCAGCGCATAGACGATTGCAAGAAGAAATGGGTTTTGATTGTAAGTTGCAACCCTCTTTCACTCTTAGGTATCAATCGGAAGTAGGCAATGATCTTATAGAAAATGAATATGATCACATCTACATTGGCCATTATGATGGAAATGTGCACCTAAACAAAGAAGAAGTGCATGAATCGCGCTATGTAGACCTTGACACCATACAAGAATGGATGACCCAGGAGCCCAAAGCATTTACAACATGGTTTCATTTGGCTTTTCAGAAATTTGTAGCACATTTACAGCCTCAAGCTGTATAGTCAATAATGAAACAAAGTCAAAAAGCAGTAATAATAGGTGCAGGCATAGCAGGTATGGCTACTGCTGCACGCCTAGCTGCTAAAGGCTATGAAGTAAGTGTATATGAAAAGAATAATTATCCGGGTGGCAAATTAGACCTACTACAAAAGGATAGTTATACTTTCGACACAGGCCCTTCTCTATTCACACAACCTGAATTACTAGAAGAGCTATTTGCTGATTGTGAACGAAAGCTCAGTGTTCATTTTACTTATCAAGCACTTAAAGTCAATACTCATTTCTTCTACGAAGACGGCACTACAATTATAGCACACAAAGACCATCAACTATTAGCACAGGAGATGCAAAATAAACTAGGTGTTGCTCCATCTGTATTATTATCATTTCTCCATGAAGTTAAAAACCTCTACCTGCATATAGGTAGTATCTTTCTCAATGAGCCAATACATCAACTCAGCACATGGACCACTAATCGTATACCAAAGGCTTTACAACATCTGAAATGGAACTACCTGTTTCAGTCTTTGCACGACTATCATGTGCAGCAACTGAAAGAACCCAAACTGGTGCAGCTATTTGATCGTTTTGCTACTTACAATGGTTCTAACCCTTATCAGGCCCCGGCTATGTTGAGCATGATAGCTCATCTGGAAATGAATGAGGGTTCATACTATCCAAGTGGTGGTATGGTAAGTATACCCAATGCTGTATACAATTTATGCAATGACCTGGGTGTGCAATTCCATTTCAACACTCCTATAAAGAAAATAGTAGTAAAAGGAGATAAAGTCACCGGCGTTGAAATAGCAGGTATTCATGTAGATGCAGATGTAGTAGTAAGTAACAGCGATGTGTATTTTACTTATAAAGACCTGTTGCAAGACAAGGCTCAGGCTGATAAAATACGTAAACAAGAACGCAGTAGCAGTGCTGTAATTTTCTACTGGGGTATTAGTAAGAGTTTCCCTCAGTTGCACCTACACAACATCTTCTTTTCTGATCATTACAAAGAGGAGTTCGATTGTATCTTCAATACCCGCAATATACATCCTGACCCTACCATCTATATCAATATCACTTCTAAAATGGAAGCACAGCATGCTCCTGCCGGTTGTGAGAACTGGTTTGTACTAGTGAACACACCCGCTGCAAATGAACAAGACTCTAAGGCTTGGGCTGCAGAAGTAAGAGCTCATACCATTCAAAAACTAAGCCGCATGCTGGGTGTAGATATAGAAAACTTGATAGCTACTGAAGAAGTATTGACCCCTGCCCTTATAGAGCAAGGCACAGGTAGTTACCTAGGTGCACTATATGGCACTAACTCCAATACACGCATGGCTGCATTTATGCGTCATAGCAATACTTCAGAAAAATATAAAGGTCTGTATTTTGCAGGCGGCACCGTTCATCCCGGTGGTGGCATACCTCTTTGCCTGCGCTCTGCACGATTGGTAAGCGAGGCTATTGCCTAAGGCTTATACTCATAGCAACCTATATCGTAGCCAGCACCTTGTGGCCTATGGATAGCTTCTATATCATCTAATATGCTAGAGATAGTAGCACCTCTGTCTATCATAGGTGAATTAGCAGTAGGATGAAAATCCCATGTGCTGGAATCCTTAAACCTCGGCTCCACATTCATGATACAATAAGCAGTATCTACATAACTAGGTATGGTACCTGTATCTACATTTTTGATCAAACAATTATTCAATTTCAGGTTGTAATTCGCTCCTGTTTTTGAATGAAAATATGCTTCATCGTTTTGCGAACCCCACATCACACAATTGGTCAGTACTGCATTCAGATCTCCACTCTCATAAGTATAAGGGTCCAGATCCAGATAGTTCAGTATACCTACTGTTGGGTTATCGCTGGTATGATTGATAGCATAAGTGCTATAACATGCAAAAGTGCAATTCGTGAACGTATCATTACCCCCGCGGAATATACCCAAAGCCTGTGCCCCGCACGAATGTATCAGACAGTTTTCAGCATGTACAGTACCATGATAACTGAAAATACCATAGCCTATAGAGTTATATATCTTGGTATGATAAAGCGAAAGTTGAGGTTTGATACCCCCTACGGAATCCCATGCCAGCTGTATGGCAGCGGGTATACCTGCTTGTCCATTCAGCGATGTACTGTTACCACAGTTCTTCAGTGTAGTATAGTTCAGCACATTGCCTGTACTGTAAGAGTCAAAGTAAATACCACCCCACTCTCCGGGATATCCCTTATAACCAAAATAAGCTCTGTCCAGCCTGTCTCCCTGAAACACTACTGTATCTGTAGGTGTACCATTTACCTTCAGCGTACCGAACACATATAGCTTTGAGTCCTGGTGCATATACACCTTACAGCCTGCGGGTATGGTCAGCGTAGCACCGGCATTCACAAATGCATTATGTATGATCACATAAGGCTTTATGGTGTCCCACGTTTGGGTTTGCAGTACGCTATCTATTATGTAATGTGCATTTTGCCCCAGCGCAGTAAACGGCACATAGAAATCCTTCCCGTTCAATGTCACTATCAGCCTGTCCTCTACCAGAAAAGGCGTGTTGGCATTCGTAGGGTCAATATTCACTGTGGCAAACACATAGATACTGTCATAGGCTGCCATCTCTATATTGGTCACATTATTACCCTGAAAACCATCTACGTTCAAATGAAAAGGCGAGTTGGCACCTTTCTCCATCCTTACCGAGCTGATCTTGATTTTCTCTCCCTGTGGGTTATAGATATTCAGGCTGGTAGTAAAACTACCCTGTGCTGTGAACACAGTATCAAATTTTAATGTATCTGTAGAGAACTTCACTATGCCACCACTACTCAAAATGCTATCCTTCTTGCAGGCAGTCTGCAACATTGTCAGAAAAGCGAAAGTCAGTAATATGATATGTGAGGTCCTTAAACGCATGTAATGATTCCCTTGGTCTGTAAAAATAAGGATTGTACTCATAACGCCGCTTTTAAGAAAATATTTTCTTTTAGCATACCTAATGATATTTCCGCTTTGCATTGCGCCATTTGCAGATTACTTTTGTCTTTCCTGTTATGGGTTGTATCACACTATTATCAGATTTTGGGCATCAGGACGCCTCAGTGGCCATTACCAAGGGCATACTCATGCAGCATGTGCCTCATGCTGCTGTAGTAGATATATCCCACCTGGTAGAGCCATTCCATCTGCAACAGGCTGCCTATTTGCTTTTATCTTCTTACAAAAGTTTCCCTACAGGCACAGTGCATGTATTATTATTCGATGTGTTCTCCGAGAAAACACCTCGTCTCTTATTGGCCGAAAAAGATGGTCATTACTTTATAGCACCCGATAACGGAGTATTATCTCTGGCTTTTGGTAATACCCTGCATAGTGTGTGGAACTGTTTCGAGTTACAGCACCCGGGCATATTCAAAGACTGGCTGCATCAGATAGGTATCATCGCTGCACAATTGCAAACGCAAACACCGCAGCAACTACCTTACACGCCATTCCATATGAAGATAGCACCACAACACTGGCAGCCTAAAGTAGAAGGCAATGCCATAGAATGTCAGGTGATACATATAGACAGGTACGAGAATGTAGTACTCAATATCAGTAAAGAACAGTTTGAAGAAGTAGGCAATGGCCGCCCATTCAATATACAGTTCATGCGCAACGAGGAGATCAATACACTCAGCACGCACTACTACCATGTGCGCGAGGGCGAAAAACTATGTCGTTTCAATGCTACAGGTTATTTAGAGATAGCCATCAATCGTGGTAAAGCTGCCAGCCTCTTTGGTCTCAAACTCTATCGCGATACACACCTCATATACAGTACCATCAAAATCTTCTTCGAATGATAGTTCGTATAGTGCAAATGACCTTCCGTCCCGATGCTGTAGATACTTTCCTGCAACTGTTCGATGGGCGCAAACATCTCATTCGTGGTTTCGAAGGTTGTCGCCATTTAGAGCTATGGCAGGATGCACATAACACCAATATTTTTTTCACCTACAGCATGTGGGATAGCGAAGAGCATCTGAACCATTATCGTTTCTCCCCACTTTTCAAAGATGTATGGTCACACACCAAGCCACTCTTTTCCGCCAAAGCACAAGCATGGAGCGTGAATCAGAAAGTGGTGGTGGGGAAATAATCATTGTAAAACACACTCAAATATTCCGAGGACTTTCAAGCTACTTAGCTCATCTTCATTTAATATAATATCAGTATACTCAGAGTTATATGAAAGTGGTTTAAGAATAATAGATTCATGATGCCATTGATCATCCTCAACATTCTTCATACTTTGATATTCTTTGATAGTATAACCTGAACCAAATTCAGCTGCCTGTATACTAGTATGTTCAACTAGAACAATTTTACCATTTCTTGAACCACTTGTGTATTTCCTAAAGAGACAAATAGAACCATTAGGAATGACTTTGTTCATTGATTCACCAACCACTTTACATGCGAATAAGTCTTTAGATGGCTTATATCTAGTTGGGATCTGAACCCAATCGCAATCATTTGCATGCTGCAATTCACTAAAATTACCTGCAGCAACTTTAAGATCATATAATGGAACACAATTTTCAAACGGCATCACCTCATCTTTAGGTAAATAGATGCTTGGCTTTTCTGCTTTGAATTTGGTGATGTACTTAGCAAAATAAGCCCTTAGATTAGCATCACAAACATACACGTAAGTCCCCTTTATGCCTCTCAACATAATGGTCTTGTAAATGTTAATGATAAAATCTTTTAGCTGTTGGGGATTCTCTATTGATTGTTTACCATTCCTATCATGATAATTGTCTCTAATAATTATTATCTCACCCTTATCAGGATCATATGAAATTTCGTTTCCAAATATGATACCGGAATAATTCAGGTCATACCCTTGAGTTGTGTGTATACAACCAACTTCGTTAAGCGAATTTTCTGAATTTATATAATCATTAGAAACACTATTCCATTGCAGTTTTGAATTTTCAATTTTAATATCATACACACTTTTATCGTTCTTTGATATCCATGGCCATGAATAACCGGCAATCAATCTGGAAAGACCATTTTCAGCATCTCTTAGCTTTATCTCATTTACCATATCCTCTATTGTATCGAATAACAGGAATTCATATTCTTTTGAATTAAAAATATTTATAGGATTCTCTATGTTACAATTCAAAATGTCATCAATATATTTCACATAACCATTCCCACCTCTGACCCTAAATTGTGATCTTAGGTACTCGATCTTAGTCTGTTTAGACAATTTCAAAGTATCAAAATCTTTCTTCTTTACATCTGAAGGCTTTATAGATTGGTTTTCATCGTAGAACAATATTGTTTTTTTAGATTGCTTAGTAACCCAATCTAACTCACTACATGTATTCTTATCAAGATGTAGTTTTGAACAAACCTCATCAAAAGCATGAAAGTATGTACCTAGATTGACTCTTCTTCTTAGTCTATGAGATTCATCAACAAAAACAAAATCGAAATTATCCTTTACAACCTCTGCAGGTCCTATTACCATCCCAGCATTTAATCCTTTAATATTTTTAAACACCTTCTTTAATGTGTTTCTAAAAGAAGACATTGGAACAACTAAAGCCATTTTGGGGTTCGGGTATTTTTGCCTTAATTGATTTACAACATTGGCAAACTCCAATTCATAACCTCCAAATTCTTTGTAATTGAAATCATCATTTTTTGAAGCAAGTAATTTAAAAAGAAAAATAGCTAAAATGGTTTTTCCAGTACCAGCTCCACCTTCAACAATAACGTTCTTAAAGTTATCGTTCAAGATGGCTTTTAGGATTACAAATAATCCATCCCTCTGTTCATTTGATAATGTCTTATAAGAAGAATACTTGAACAGGTCTGAATTATCAATATCTTCGATAGAATGCTTGGAAATACCTTCTGCTCTGAGCTTATTCCATATTGATTTGAATATATCCCAATAGACTTCTTTCTTTTGATAATAATTGTGATTAGCTAATCCAATATTACCATTGAGTAACTTATATTCTCCGTCCCCAGAAATGTATTTTATTAGATTAGACTCAATATCTAATGTAGCCGATTTATTAAATTTCTCACTGGTAATAATATGTACAGCAGTAAGTTTACTTTTAGCGTTATTACTTAAATGAGTTTTCATTCGTTCGAAAGTATCTGTTGTCTCACCAACATATGCTTCCTTTATACCTCCATCACTTAGGATATAAACTATAGGCCATAAGTCCTTTGCATAATGAATGTTTTGCAATTCATTAAACATATTCGAATTGAAATCGTATCTATTAACTACAAAATCATTCTTAAGGCTCATAGTTCATCGTATTTCTTCGCTGTGCCTTTTGCTTTTTCTACAGGGTATTTTTCTGCATTCAACTTGATCTTATCAAGTACAATTTGCTTTACATCAAAGCCATATTTTTCTGCCAGTAAAAAGGCGAACGAAAAAATATCTGCAAGTTCTTCCTTTACTTTTTCCTTATTTGCATCTTCAGGCTTCTTCCATAAAAACAATTCTAACAATTCACCTGCTTCTATACCTATTGCTATGGCTAGGTCTTTGGGATTATGAAACTGCTCCCAGTCTCTTTGATTCCTGAATTTTATTAACGCATCAATAATTTCTTCAGTTTCAGTCATAATAATATAGTCTTACTATTTTCGCCATAGTTGTGTGTTCTTTACCAACAACCAATGAATGATATAAAGCTAAAATTTTCTACCGTACTACAGGCAATTATCTCTGATTATATCCTTATAGGGTATTCCTTCTTTTGTTGTCTATCAACACCATCCCGGAGGGATGGCATATTTATAGAAAACCCTATAAAACCCCACACGATGCCGAAGGTATCGCATATCCAATTTGAAAATCATTCCACCCATTCAAATAAATACCTCTCATCAAAAGAAACCTCAAATGCCTCTAAAAACCCCTTATACTCCTCTCGAAATGTCTTCTTTTTATGATGCTCCTTCTGGTTCTTGATATATGATACCACATTATTCAGCTGCGAATGACTATACGAAAATGCACCATAACCCTCTTGCCAGCTAAATTGGTACTTCGAAAACTTATTCCTATTTATAAAATCATTCGATGATTTTTTCACCTCACGTACTAAATCGGACAAACTACAAGACGGCTTCATTCCTATCAAAAAATGTATATGGTCGGGCATACCATTTATTGCTATCATCTTTTGTTCCCTATTCTCTACAATTCCCGTAATGTATTTGTACAATTCATCCTCCCATTCCGGTTTTATTAAACTTTCTCTGCCCTTAACGGCAAATACAATTTGAATATATATCTGAGAATACGTACCCGACATAGTAAACAATATTTTACATGAAGATAATCCTAACAAACAATATCATTCGATACCTTCGGCATCGTTTTATATGCATTCAATGTTGCTATAAACATTTGATGCCTTCAGCATCATTCTAATAGAATTAACATATAATACGAAAATAAATATTTGTTACCCCCTACCCCCATTTCGTATCTTTGTACTACATCAAGGTCGTCATCTCGACGTCAGGTGATATCTCCTGAGAATTTGCAATCAGCAAACACAATCATCACATTGACGCATTATCGCATTACCCAAATGTAACCCAAATGTAACTTTTGAAATCCCACAACACTATGAAAATCAATCACTTATCATTTCCCTGTAACCATAAAAATTCTCCACGAGAATGTAACCTTTGACTTATCATAGCTACATCGCTCAGCCCACTACCGTCATTGCGGCCCCCGAGCCGTAATCTCCTTTTGTTGCGTTAGCAACCCATACAAAACACCTCCTCTCGTGTCATTGCGGGCCCCGACCCGCTATCTTACTTCATAACACTGACCCGTGTAACCCAAATGTAACTTTTGAAAAACGATAACTCCTTGATTATCAACCATTCAAACTTCCCACTAACCCTAAAAAATTCACAGTGAATGTAACCTTTCACCAAATCATGCAAATCCCTTACATAATTATGTAATGCATTAGCCCTCAGCATACCCACCTTTGTATCTGATAATACACATTTTATGAAAAACAAAGCCATTTTAGTATTACTACTAGCTACCATATCTATTAGCTTTAGTTCATGCTTGTTCCGTTTCCCTGAGCGTCACGAATACCGCAAAACAAGAGAAGAACATCACGACAATGGTCGCCACGAAGGTCGTGAGAAACACAAAGAACACGAAGATAACGGCCGCCACGAAGGTCATGGCGATCACGATTAGCACCTGAAACATATAAACAAAAACCCCTCAGTTATTCACTGAGGGGTTTATTAAAACATCGCCGTTGTTGTGTGTTCTTCACCAACAACACATGTTTGTCTTATAAATGTGCCTGTATCTTTCTTAGTGCATCCTGCATTTGCTCAGCACTCAGTTTCAGTTTAGCTCTTGTAAAATTCAGATCGTCAGCAGAGTTAATAGGTATCAAATGCATATGTGCATGAGGCACTTCCAACCCTATCACACTAATGCCACATCTATCACAAGGGAAAGCCGACTCTATAGCCTTAGCTATCGGCTTTGCAAACACCAGCCACTTACTCAGCAGCGCATCATCCACATCAAATATCTTATCTACTTCTGTCTTAGGTACTACCAGCACATGTCCCTCTACCATCGGAAAAATATCCAGAAAAGCAAAGAAGTCCGCATTCTCTGCCACCTTGTAACAAGGTATCTCCCCCGCTATGATCTTAGAAAATATTCTAGCCATCTTTATATGCTTATCATCTCTATCTCAAACTTCATCACACCATTAGGAGCTGTTATCTCTGCTACTTCTCCTATGGCCTTACCTAATAGCCCTCTCCCTATCGGCGATGTTACAGATATCTTACCTGCCTTCAGGTCAGCTTCTTTCTCAGATACTATCTGGTACTCAAACACTTTCTTAGTAGCCAGATTCAGTACTCTTACCTTACTCAATATAGATACCTTACTGATGTCAATATTCTTCGTATCCAATACACGCGCCGTAGCTATTACAGCTTCCAGATTGGCTATCTTAGCTTCGTGGTGCCCTTGTGCTTCTTTGGCAGCATCATACTCAGCATTCTCTTTCAGATCGCCCTTTTCGCGCGCCTCTGCTATTTGTCTTGCTATTTCAGCACGTCCCACTGATCTGAGCTGGTTCAGCTCCTCTCTCATTTGTTCCAAAGTCTCTTTGGTTACGTAATTTACCACAGACATACTTCTTTGTTTTGTGTGTTACTAGAAAAAAAATACAACGCCCCTTGTTCAAAGAAGCGTTGCAGACAACAAAAATACGGTTTTTTAATTATTAACGCATAAGGCGCAAAGAGAATGTATGTACTCCATTAGCCGGATGCTGTGTAGGTCTGTAAGAATAGTCTACAGCCAGTATTGGTCCCTTTTCACCCATTCTTTTCTGTATTGTAGCTCCACAAGCAAATCCAGTATAGAATGTAGTAGCCAATGCAGGGTCGTTAATGTTATTCTCATAACGGTAAGCACCACGCACCATGAACATATTCATAAAAGAATACTCTAAACCACCACCTATATAGTCATTATTAAATGAGTTAGAAGTAAAATTACCCATCACTGTCAATCTGTGATTAGGCTTTACTGAGTCACCTTTTGCATGTCCTTCATCCAAATAGAAATCGTAAGAAAGACCCATATTCAAATAAGTAGGCATTTCAAATTTCTCAGATGGAGTATTACGAGCAATGGTATAAGAAGCATTGGTATTGTTAGTGTTATCAAAACCACCGCTGAAACCGTCACCACTGAAACGCATATTAGTACCCACATTTCTCAAAGTGATACCAAAATGGAAATTGTTTCTCTTACCGGTGATATATTGTATACCCGCTTCGAAACAAGCACCAGATGCACTGATGTTTGCCAATTGCTCTTGTACCAATGTAGTAGCAACACCAGCATATATACTGTTAGAGAATTCCTTAGCAAAACCAAAAGTGATATTGTAGAATTGCGGATTGTATGTACCAACACCTCCGGTAGGGTTATTATAGTTAGTGATATCTATGTCACCAAAGTTCATGGACATAACATTGATACCTATTACACCTACATCACCCACTTTCTGAGCAATAGCCAGATCTGAAACACCAATATTGGATCCCGACAGATAATCAGAATAAGTGACTCCGACCTCTGTCTTATTCACAAAAGCTAAACCGGCAATATTTGATTTCATCGCCTCAATACCGCTTACATAAGATGTATTCATACCAAATACACCTGTACCTTGAGCCCAAGGATTGATAAGCAATTCGGTAGCACCTGCTTGACCACTGCGGTCTTTATTTCCTGCGAAACCTTGCATGGAAATCCCGAGTAGACTTATTACCAACGCTGCTTTGTAAGTAAAGTTTTTCATATCGTAATGAATGAATATTTTTATATATGGGGTAGGAATTATTCCTACCCCGTTATAAACTCAATAGTTTTAATAAACACTAATATTAAGTGGTCTGAATGAACCGAACCATTTAAGTACTGTTTCTCCGATACCATCAGCATTTACATGTATCAGGTACATTCCGCTGGCAATAGGTAATCCTTTCACATTGCGTAAATCCCAATCTACATAAGATGCATTTGCATTATCCTTAGCAATGGTACGAATCAGTGTACCATCTAATGAATACACATCTATAGTTGCTTTGGTTGGTAAGTTCAAAATACGTACACGTGTATCTAAGTTACTGGTTTCAAAATCAGTGTATCCGTAGTAAGGATTCGGTGTGATCTTGATTTGTTTCAGTAATGCTTCTCTATTCTTATTATATGGATTAGCTGAATCGCTCAGCAATGATGGAGCTAGATCTTTAGTACTGAAACTATACAAAGGATATCCACCATTCTTAGATACAAAAGTTGGGTCATCTTGTTTCTTAACACCATATGGCCATGTGATACGGAAACGTAATCTTGTATCAGTAGGTATCAAGCCATCTTTCAATGGCAGTAAACTAAAGCCTTGTGCTATTGTAGGAACACCTACCCACATAATGCTTTGGAATATTGATGATATCTTAGATGTATTACCTGATTTCATAATAGAATCAATGTAATTACAACCATCGTATTTCGCAATACCCGGATTAGTAGGATTGCTGGAGTTCACAATATATATATAGTGTTTCCCACCAAATATTGGTAGACCGCTAAAGTTATCGATATCATTACTACTTGGATTCCAGATCATATCAGCACCATGATCTGCTTTCAACCAAGAGTCTTCACCAAACATGATATTCAAACGCTCTCCTGTTTCTTGATTAATTGCATAACCAGGGAACCATGACATTCCGGAATCTGTAGCAGTGTATTTAGGTGTACCATCACTATTTACTTCTCTGTTCCAAGAAGAATGTGCTCTCAATGAGAATTTGGTAACCTTACCTTGAGATGTTAATAGATCATCATGCATTTCTAATACCACACATTTTGTCCATTTGCTGGTATCTGAAGTGAATACTAAGTCAACACTTTGGAGAATTGATAATGAACCCGCA
This sequence comes from Bacteroidota bacterium, assembly GCA_037144255.1. Lineage (GTDB taxonomy): Bacteria > Bacteroidota > Bacteroidia > Chitinophagales > Chitinophagaceae > JBAWXE01. The sequence goes on from JBAWXE010000022.1 coordinate 15,100, forward strand.
GAGAACGCTGCATTGGCAACACCATTACCACACTTACTGGCAGAATTCGTATTGGCTAAAACATATGGACCCCATGTGCTCTTAGTAGTAGAATAATTACTGAACATGTTTTCATAGAAAAGGAAAGAATCCAGTGATTTATCTTTATAATCACAACCATTAGGAGCTGCAGATTGTGCAGAGTTAGGACCAGATCTTAACCAGTTTCTTACATCCTGACCTGAAACGTCATTGATACCAGCTAACCATGGCTTAGATGGGTCTGTAAAAGTAACATCTGATGAAATATATCCGTTACCATTTACTTTATCATCTCCCGGACGAAGTACTTGATTCATACTTACAGATAGACCATATTTTTCAATGATCTGCTCATTCAATATATTCAGATTGGTTTCGCTATAAATAACATCGTTATTAGAAAGGTTTACCAATTTCCAAGAACCTTGTGCCGCTGTAATACCTTTGGTAGCGTTACTACCTGTTGCAGATGGACCAGTGATATATAATTCCCAATCTGCAGCTTGTACTTTCAATGGGTCTATTACTTTAATCGTTACCGGACCTTGTCCTATTTGATAAGTAGGATAATGATCAACATAACCATTAGCAGCAGACATTGCAGCTGTCTCTGATTGTTCTGTCAATTGTAATACATTACCACCATTACCTATACCTTCCAATCTCTTGATAACAACACCTGAACCAAAATCAGCATTCAATACTGTTCCCATATCACCATTAGACGGATTAGGGATAGCCACAACAACAGGTATGGAGATACCACCGCCACCATGAGCACTTTCTATATATGGAAGATCTTGAGTAGCATCCAATTGCTTAGGATTGAAAGGAGCAAAATCATTGTATGCATATGCAATAGCTACGAAATAATAGCTGTGATAATTCACAAAACGTTTATCAGAACTGCTGGTAAACTGATCAGAATTCAATGAGAAGCTATGAACGATACCACTATCCTTACCTATTACCTTTATTTGTGCATCGAATGTAGTATCACTCACGTCAACATTCTTATTGTAGTTAACGATCTTAGTCACACCATTTTTCATATCACAAGAGAAAACCTCAATAGCAACAGTATTATCAACTTCTCCTTTAGAATTATATATCTGAGATGGTTGTACAGTGGCGTCCTTCAATTGGAATACACGGTAACCTTCAAATTTATATAATGAGTCAGGAGAATGTATAGCCTTTGCCTTACCTACTGCTACTCTGAAACGAGCATCAGTAAGGTCATAACCATATCTTTCCTGGAAGTTATTACTCAATGAATCATTTAACAGATAGAAAACGAGTTTCTTATCCATTTCTCTTATTACCATTCTTGGAGCTTCAGGACCTTCAATTGTTTTGAAGTTATTATTGAATAAGTCTTGTGCCAGATCATCAGCTGCACGCAATTTGGTGAATGAGGTATTAGGACAACCGCCTACGTCAGCTACCCAAGGAGCACCTATAGTAACGTCATTGGCAGCACCGGGTTCCAATACGAATGGACCGGATGAGTGAATGAAACGACGATCTCCCGGAGGATTCTGACATGAACACTCTGACCATGTATTTACTTTATCCGGATCACCGAAGAATACAAAAGAAGAAATAGAACCTGATCCATAACCGGTAGATGTGATACCGGGCCCTTGGAAGTCATTAGAGAATCTCTGACCAAAACGCAGAGAACCTGTCATATAGTTATATATCTGCTGACCATTGGTTGGATTACCAATTACAGTTCCATCATTATTGAAATAATCAAACACGGTCATACCCAATTGTTGGTAGATAGGTTTACCTGTTGCATCAGTTGTCTTTCTAATAGGGCCTTTAAAAAAGTCAACACCTACCATTGGTACATTAGGACCATATGCCCCCTGATAGCCAACAGGTCCATCGTAACTTTTACCATTGTATAATATACCTAAACTTCTGCTAGTATCGCAACCGATATAGTCATCTAAATAGTAACCCAGATCCGCATCTGACCAAGTTGAAATGTAAGTACTATCCAAAGTTATAGCACCTCTGTTAGTCAAATGGAAATTGTAGAAAGTAGCATCATTAAGGGCATCTTTGGTAGCATATGCAAAGGCACTAGCTTGAACTTCAATACCTATACCCGGTGTTTGAGTTTGTCCTTTTACGTTACCCTTATCATTGAATACCCACCATACGAACTGATCACCATTGATATCCGGATAATCACCACCGGCCGGATCATAGATACCGTTATTATTGACATCTACGAAAGGTGCATATTGTATAGTAGCAGTAGTAGCATTATTAGCAGTCAGAATAGCTAAAGGATTGTTATCAGAACCAACAGCTAACTGGTTACCTGTGGCAGGCCATTCATTGATAACTTGATAATCAGAACCTGAAGTGTTACCACCTGTTCTTTGCAGTTCTCTGAATGCATTGATAGTTACCCTATCTACTTTCCAGAATTTATCCCACTGAGAACATGTAGCTTGGTCAATTGAAGCTGTACCATCCAAAGGACCAGGCCAATAGTCATTACCATCCTGACGATATGTTTGAGCAGCAACTTTCAATTGTCCTTGCGCATCATAACCACCTATCCAACATGAACCGGCAAATAATGAGCTGGCTCCACCACCTTTTGGTACTTCGTAAGCAGCCAAAGATGTACCGATATTCCACCACATATCACCACCTGTCATCAATCTGGCACGAACGTTATTGATATCAAGATCAATAGCCTGGGTTGCCGGTTGACAACTAGCTGCCGTTCTCAATAGATCGCCATGCGGATTATGAGGATTAGAATTAACATTAGGGCGCGCATCAGATTGCAATGATAAACCAACTACTGCACCAACGGTGAGTAGCATTGCAAACCTATTTTTGTTTATAAAAGTCATAACTTATTAAAGTTATTTATTGAAATATTATTAGAAATTAAATTGAAGTCCAAAATTGATTCTCCTAGGCAAATTCAGTTTGCTAGGATCATTCATAGATATCGCGTACAGTGTCTGGTATGATACAGCATTTGTTTGTTGAGAGATCGTAGAAACACCATTAGGAGATGTTAAGAATCCATTATCATCAGGTCGGCCGGTATATCCATATACACCCAAAATATCTTGTGTGTTGAATACATTAGTAACAGAAAGATATGCATTCAGTCCTAACATTTTACCCGGCTTAACAGGTGTTGCAGGATGCTTCTTGCCTAAATTGAATGTGAAGTCCTTATCTATTCGAAGATCAATTCCGTAGTGCCAAGGTAATGTAGAAGAGTTGATCAAACCATCCACAACACCCGTATTACCATACAATACAGTATTAACCGGTGCTTGTAATTTGGTCCATGGTTCACCACTTCTTGCTCTTACTAATAAGTTGATACCTGCATTTTCAAGTATGTGTTTACCTGCTACTACAGGACCTTCACCTTCATCATAACGATAATCGATGCTGGCTACGATAGAGTGTCTTGTATCATAATCCAATGCGGTAGGGAAACGTAAGTTAGGTGTACCTGCAGCAATGAATGTTTGCAACAATCCATTTGCACTGATCTGACCACCTGACCCTGTGTTACCACTGTTCTCAGATGAACCAGTACCTTCAGCAAATTGCAATGTATACGCAACATTCATACGTATGTTACCCAGTCTACGCAAGTCGTAAGTCAGGGTCATACCTTTTGTACTTGAAAAGTCACGATTACCATAAGTATAATAATCTGTAGGCCATGCATTCAGATATGCACGTACTTGTATCATATCCTTACGTTCTTTGTAGAAGGCTGCCAGTTTTACTGAAGAAACTTTTGACAATTGTTGTTGGAAACCAACTTCATAGTCAAATGTCTTTTCCGGTTTCAGGTCATTATTATTGATAATGTTATTGGCATTTTGTTGCAGATAATAATAGTCATATGGTGTAGCAAAACCTGTAGTTGGTCTCATTACTATCACATCATAGTGAGCATAGAACTTAGCTACTGTTGAGATAGGGAATGTAAACGCGATACGTGGCATCACACTGATCTGTGGAGTATAATCAGTAAATGAACCGTTAGGATCGAATGTTGCGTCAGAGATCTTAGGATAAGCACCATTGGTCTTTTGCAAGAAAGGCTGTGCATCACGGCCATTACTATATACTTTCAATGATCTTGGATCTTCAATAAAACGACCATACGGATCGTACCAATCATCACCCATACGATATCCTACTACCTGAGGTGCAGATGAAGTATTGTCATCTACATATATAACTGCACTACTACTCATATTAGATGGAGTAACGCCATTGTTATATTTGTTCGTTGGCTGAGAAGCAAGTCCCTTTGCTGCACCAACTGTATAAACAGGATATAATGAATATGGATCTTTCAATACTTTGGTATTCGCATCATAACGCTCAATACGTACACCCACATTGAACAAGATGTCTTTGAACTGGAATTGATCTAACAAATAACCGGCTATATAGTTAGGTCTGAATGCACCAATAGGGCGTGTATAATTTCCACGAGCATCTTTTTGGGTAAAGAAATCATTGAAATTAACCTGACCATTCAATGTTTCTCCATAAGGAGTATAACCATTATAACCTACATAAGGATTACCACTGTTCAACAATTCATCCGGTGCAAACATTTTCAAAGAGAAAACACTAGGATCGATATTGTCTACATTCAACATATCTAGTCCATTAGTAGGTAAACCTAATGCTCTTCTTAAATTAGAATCAAATGTTGATTGTTGACCCGGCAATGCAATACGATTATATAATACAGTATCATAAGGGCTTAAAGCTACCTTAGGAGGTGTAGTGCTTGTTCCTAATATATCTGTCTTATTATATTGTTTACCATTAATAACGTAAACAGGATTTGCCATATCCAATGTCAATTGCTTGTTCACTAACAAACGCATTACAGACCACAGTGAATTAGCACCACCTAAATTAGATTGTGCATAATAGTTTCTATCTATGCGTTGTTGATAATACATACCAAATCCAATAGCATGAACTGTTTTTCCCGGTTTGAAATCGAATGACGCATCAATATTGAATGCATACTGATCACTTTGAGAGAAGGCATAATATCCGATGGTTTGGCCAATATTAGCCCATGATGAATATACATAGTTAGGTGCATCTCCATTCATCAGACCTAACCCATTACGCACTTGATACAGATTTGTAGTGGTAGTGTTACCAGCCAAATTGTAATAGTCTGTAGTATAGTTAGCCAATATCGGGTTCAATTCACTTCTAGTATATGTTAGTGATGTAGGCAGATCTAATAAGATACGTCTTACTGCTGTCTTACCCGATACTGAATCCACACCGGTTTGATAGAATGGTTGATACTTTTGATCGAATTTACCAACGTAGTAATAATCAAAAATGTTTTGTTTGAAATTAGGATCTTGTCTCTTACCATAGTCTCTTTGGAAATCCGCTTGCAATGAATAATAAGCGTTAGAGATCAAACCTGTCTTATCTTTTTCTTCTCCGCCATTCTTACCGAAACGCTGCGTAAGTCTTACATAAGCGCGACCGGTATAGTTGATCAGATTTGGAGAAGCATCAGGTGCGAAAATAGAATTGCTTCTATAATATTGGTGTGAACTTGAATAATTGAATGAACCACCGGCAGTAAGCTTCAGGTTATCTGCCAAGTGAAAATCTAATTTACCATTTACAACACCCGTTGTAACATTCGCATTAGGGCGTTTCAATTGTGTGGTCAGATCATTCGAATTTACAAATTCAGCTCCATAAACATTTTGTTGTGTTCCTGAACTGGTAGCCACTGTTTTGATCGGATCTTTTCTCAATCTTTCCAGTACATCTGATTTTAATACTGTAACCGGATTATAGTTAGGGTTATTATCATCATCACTGATGTACTCACCACCTAATTGGAAACCTACCAATGGCACCTTACTTCCATCAGCCATTTTCTTCTTATAGATAGGACCGCTTATAGTTCCTGATGCCATGTTGTGGTTATACCCGTCAAATGAATGCTCTACTAACAGATCTCCTTTCATTTCACTTGATACACCCTTAGTAGTAATGTTGATCACACCACCTGTCGCATCACCATATTTTGCAGAAAGACCTGAAGTGATAACCTCTATCTGATCCACTGTATTAGGTGCCGGACTAGTTGCATTGGTACCACGTACTACTATACCATCTATGATGTACTGTGTACCACTGCTACGTGCACCACTGATATTCAGTGCAGCACCTGCTCTTGCCTGATAAACACCTGCTGTGGTAGATGCCACATCCGATGTATTACGGGTAGGCATTTTTTCCAATTGCTCTGATGTAATGGTATTATGACCACCCTCTGCATATTTATCGATCAATGGTACACGATATGATACTACCACTGCCTCAGCAAGTGTATTGGTCTTAGGTTTTATTTGTTGATCTACTTCGGTAGTCTTATCAGGGCTCACAATAATACCTGTAACTGACACAGTATCATACCCTGTATAGAATATCTTAACAGTATACCTACCCGGAGATATCGGTTTGATAGTGAAATTACCATCCATATCAGTAGCGCCACCACCGGAAGCTATACCCCCTTGATAAGCCTGAACCACTGCACCGATCACAGCTTCATTCTTCTCATCAGTAATTTTACCGGAAATTGCGCCACTTTGTGCAAACGCCGACCCGGCGATGCCTATAAAAAGTAACACGAATAGATAACGTATTGTACGTGCCATATCCTGCATTAAAGATTTGTTAACCAAATAGAGGGGTAAAGATAAAAAAATCTGTTAAAACTCAGAATATTAACAAAAAGTTTTTAGAATTAATTTGGTTGTGTTAAAAAAATGTATCAATCATTAATTTTTCACATAAAATACCTGTGCTCAGTTCCTTCAACTTTTATATTAATTATTCTTCTCCTATACTCCCTTTTTCTAAGCCTCTTACTCTATTAGACGTATAACTGTGAAAGAAACCCTAATAACTATTTGTCATTTTTATGTCTGCTATACCAGTGTCGTTTTCTTTTTATGTCAGTATCCGCTCCAGCAGCACCTTGCTCATTTTATATACAGCCTCGTAGCTATAGCCTGCTATATGCGGGGTCACTATGGCTTGTGGATACTGTGTTATCGCATCTAGTATGGCTCGGGTAGCTGCACTCATTTTCTCCATCGGTTCTTCTTCGAAAACATCCAGACATACCCCCCTTATCTTCCCTATCTCCAGCCCCTCTAGTATCACCTTCGGTTCTGCCACTATACCTCTAGACGTATTAATCAGTATAAAACCCTTGTTCATGGCCCCCATAAATGTCTCATTAAAGTAATGGGTAGTATCGTTTTGCAGTGGCACATGAAAACTGACTATGTCTGCTTCCTTATATATAGGTGTCAGGTCTGCACATTTTTCTACATATGTAGGTACGGCCTCGTCATGATACTTATCATATGCAAGTATTTTCATATCAAATCCTTGCAACTTCTTGGCAAAGGCCCTGCCTGTATTCCCAAACCCTATGATACCTATGGTCTTATCTTCCAGTTCTATACCTCTGTTGGCATCGCGCAGCCATTTGCCTTGTTCCACTTCTTCGTGGCTATGGGTTATACGTTTGGTCAGGCTCAGCAGCATACCCAGCGCATGTTCTGCTACGGCATTGCTGTTCCCTTCGGGGCTGCCATAGCACCGTATACCTTTTTGCGTGGCATAGGGCACATCTATCACTTCCATGCCCGATCCCATTCTGCCTATCCAGCGCAGCTTTGGGGCCGCATCTATCAGTGCTGGGTCCAGTTGCAGTCTGGTAGAGGTGATCACTCCCACACAGTCCTGTATCAGTTCATAGGCTTGCTCTTGAGTGATCTTTTCTGCTATCACACAGCTATATCCGGCCTTGCTCAGCCCCTCTGTAAGTATAGCATGCACAGGTGCTGCTATCAGTACTTTTCCCTGTTCTCCGTTCATGATTGGTATTGCTTATGCAATGCTACAAAATCTGCCACAGACAGTTGTTCTGCACGCTTGCTCATTATCTCATTAGCCAATGCCTCCGGTGGCAATGTGCCTCTCAGCGCGTTTCTCAGGGTCTTACGCCTTTGGTTGAAACCCGCTTTTACCAGTTGTATGAATTTCTTTTTATCGGTAATACCATGTGGGTTATGCAAGCTGCTAAATTTGATCACTCCGCTCACAACATTTGGTGCTGGGGTAAAACAGTTGGCATGCACATCAAACAGGTATTCCACTTTATAAAATGCCTGCATCAGTACACTTAGTATACCATATAGTTTCGATCCCGGTCCTTCTGCCACTCTTTGTGCCACTTCCTTTTGGAACATCCCTATCACTTCGTCCACATAGGGCTCCCATTCCAGCACTTTGAACAATATAGGAGAAGAAATATTATATGGGAAGTTCCCCACTATACTGAAATTACTGTCAAATGGCATATCTGCCTTCAGTATATCCTGCTGTATGATCTTTCCCTGCAATACGGGGTAGGTCTTATACAAATACTGCACTTTTTCCTCATCTATCTCTATGGCCTTATACGCCACATCCCCCCACTCTATCAGGTATTTGGTCAGTGCTCCCCCACCCGGCCCTATCTCCAAAAGCCGCATCCCTGCCACATGTCCCACTTGCGCAGCTATCTTCTTGCACATATTCTCATCATGCAAAAAGTGTTGGCCCAAACTCTTCTTTAGTGTGTATTGCATCTTGCAAAAGTCTTTAGTTAATTCGAAAACCCAAATTTAGTTTTTCAAATATGAACGTATCGAGCTATACTTATAACTTTGCAGCTCAATAATCACTTAGCATGGAATTCAAAATAGTACAGAATCAAGGTAAAAAACATCAGTTATATATCATAGATGCTGTTACCTCTCTCAAACAAATTACTGAATTAACAGATCAGGAACGCGCTTATGCTACCCAATCTTGTAAAGATGAATCTACACTCATCACTATCAATCAGTACGATCGTTTTGTATTCATCTATTTTCTGAAGGCAAAGAAAACAGCTACGCTTACAGATGAGGCTGCTCGTAAAACAGGTGCCGAATTACAAGCTATCTGTGCCAAACATAAACTGGATGATATTTCTATCTCCAATCTTTGTAGTACTACTCATGCTTCTTATCTGGTAGGCGAAGGTATGGCTCTGGCCAATTACCAATTCCTTAAATACAGAAGCGATGCTAAGAAGATCACTTTCTCTCTCAACACTGTAAGCTTTACCAAAAAGTCTATCACTGTCAAGGAGCTGGACCAACTGAATATCATTACCACTGCTATATACAAGGCGCGTACTCTGGTCAACGAACCTTTGAATTATCTCACTGCTACTCAGTTATCAAAAGAGATAACAGACATGGGCAAGGAAGCTGGTTTCAAAGTAACGGTGCTTAACAAGGCACAAATAGAAAAAGAAAAGATGGGCGGCATACTGGCCGTTAATCGTGGTAGCATCCTCCCTCCTACTTTCACTGTCATGGAGTACAAACCTCGCAAGGCGCTCAACAAAACACCTATAGTACTGGTAGGTAAGGGTATCGTATACGATACAGGCGGCCTCTCTCTGAAACCTACTCCTGCATCTATGGATCGTATGAAGAGCGATATGAGTGGTGCTGCTCTGGTATCTGGCGCTATGTATGCCATTGCAAAAATGCAATTACCATTACATGTTATTGCTTTAGTACCTGCTACTGAAAATCGCCCGGGCGAAAATGCTTATACCCCAGGCGATGTCATCACTATGTATGGTGGCACTACCGTAGAGGTATTAAATACCGATGCCGAAGGTCGTTTGGTTTTGGCCGATGCATTGCATTGGGCCAAACGTTACAAGCCTGAATTAGTAATAGATTTCGCTACGCTTACAGGGGCTGCTGCCGCTGCCATTGGTGATCATGGTATCGTTTGTATGGGTACTGCTGCAGACAATACTAAAAAATCATTCTCTAATAGTGGCGATCGTCAGTACGAAAGACTGGCCGAATTCCCGCTCTGGGATGAGTATGGCGATATGATCAAATCAGACATCGCAGACCTGAAGAATATAGGCGGCCCTACAGGTGGTGCTATCACCGCAGGTAAGTTCCTCCAACATTTTACCGATTACCCTTGGATGCATTTTGACATTGCCGGCGTATCTTTCGCTACTGCTAAACGTAATTATACTACTATTGGCGGTACAGGTTACGGTATGCGTATGCTGCTCGATTTCTTGATGCACTATGGTAAAGCTTAATTTTTAAACACAATCGCAATGCAACCAAATCATGACAAACCGGTCATAGGTATTACCACAGGAGACCTGAATGGTATCGGTATGGAGTTGATCATAAAGACTTTTTCGGATAGCAGAATGTTAGACCTCTGCACTCCGGTAATATTTGCATCTAACAAGGTGGTCAATTATTATCGCCGTATCACTCCAGATCATCCTTTCAACTTCACCAGCACCAAAGACCTCACCAAACTGAATCCTAAACAGGTGAATATCTTCAACTGCTGGGAAGAAGAAGTGCCTCTACAACCTGGTACGCTTACAGATACAGGTGGCAAATATGCTATTCGTTCTCTGATGGTAGCTGCTCAGTGCCTGAAGGATGGACAGCTGGACGGTTTGGTCACTGCTCCTATACACAAAGCCAATACACATGTTACCGATTTCAACTACACCGGCCACACCCCTTTTCTCAAAGAAAAATTTGGGGCAAAGGATGTAGTGATGATATTGTATAGCGAACTGCTCCGTGTGGCACTGGCTACAGAACATATACCTGTATCAAAAGTATCTGCTGCTATTACTAAAGATGTTCTGAATTCTAAATTGACGATCCTCCGCGATAGCTTGGTGAAAGATTTCGGTATCGACAAACCTCGTATCGCTGTCTTGGGTCTTAACCCTCATGCAGGCGACGATGGCCAAATAGGTGACGAAGAAAAGACGGTTATCAAACCTGTGATAGATGCCATGCAACAACAAGGGCACTTAGTATATGGGCCTTATGGTGCAGATGCTTTCTTTGCCCGCCAACATTACAAGGAATTCGATGCAGTACTGGCCATGTATCACGACCAGGGCTTAGTAGCTTTCAAGACCCTTGCCAATGGCGAAGGGGTGAACTATACTGCGGGCTTGCCCATAGTGCGCACCTCTCCCGATCATGGTACCGCTTTCGATATCGCTGGTAGGAATATTGCAGACCCTGCCTCATTCCGCGAATCTGTCTTCCAATGCCTGCAACTTATCGAGCAACGCACTAATTATGCTGCTAATACTGTCAATCCACTCCGCAGAGGCAAAATAGAGAAAGAGAAGGGTACTGAAGAAGTAGTATAGTATTACCTTATTCATATTCATAAAATGCACGCTATTTCAGCGTGCATTTTTCATTTCACCATACCTTTCAGATATTAGAATAAACTCGTTATAAATACTGCTTATTTAATAGTACTTTATTATAGCTCCTACCTTAACTTTGGCTCTTGTTTTTAAAGAATGAACTATGCTTCGATTTGAGAAATTTACGCTTGAGAATGGATTACGTGTGATAGTACATGAAGACCGCACCACCCCTATGGCAGCTGTCAACATACTCTACGATATTGGTGCGCGTGATGAGGATCCTGAACGTACAGGCTTTGCTCATTTGTTCGAACATCTGATGTTCGGTGGCTCTGTGAATATACCTGAGTACGACGAACCATTGCAAATGGCAGGTGGCGAGAACAACGCATATACTACCAACGATATTACCAATTACTATATTCAGCTACCACTCAAAAATCTGGAAACAGCTTTTTGGCTGGAAAGCGATCGAATGTTATCTCTTGCTTTCAGCGAGAAAAGTTTAGATGTGCAACGCAAAGTAGTATCAGAAGAGTTCAAAGAACATTATCTGAACAAACCTTATGGCGATGCATGGAAACATATGCGCATGCTGGCTTACAAAAAACACCCTTACCAATGGATGACCATAGGCAAGGAACTGAAACATATCGAAGAAGCAGAACTGGAACATGTAAAAGCTTTCTTCCAAAAACATTACTCACCTGTCAATGCTGTAATGTGCGTAGCAGGTAATGTGAGTGTTGAGGAGGTACGCGCCTTATCAGAAAAATGGTTTGGCAGTATTCCTGCCGGCGAACGCTATCTGCGCTCATTATCAGCAGAGCCTCGCCAACAGGAAGCTCGTACAGAGACCGTAACTGCCGATGTGCCTTTAGATGCACTATACAAAGCATGGCATATGGCTGGCCGTCTGGAAGCTCCTTACTATGCCGCCGATCTTATTTCAGAGATCATGGGCAATGGCTATTCTTCTCGTCTCTACCAACGTTTAGTAAAAGAACTACAATTATTCAGCAACCTCAGTTGTTATCATACCGGTAGTAACGATCCGGGACTGTTGGTAGTAGAAGGTAAGATAGTAGATGGCAAAACTTTAGAAGAAGCGAATGCTGCTGTAGAAGCAGAGATACAGAAACTCATGGATCATGGTGTGACTGATGATGAGCTCACCAAAGCCAAGAACAAGATAGAGGCTATGATCTCCTTCGAGGATATGAGCATCTTATCTCGTGCTAATAATCTGGCGTATTACGAATTACTGGGCGATGCAGAAATGATCAACGCAGAATTAGGTCACTATCAGGCTGTTACTGCCGAATACTTGCAAGCTACCGCACGCGATATTTTCAGAGCAGATAATTGCAATACCTTGTTCTACAAAAAGAAAGCCACAGCATAACATAATATCATTACCATAATTATAAAATATATAACTACATGCTTTTCGAGGGCAAATTTGCAGATGGCAACAACAAGTTCCACAACCGTATCACAAAACTCTTTGGCATAGACTACCCTATAGTACAGGCGGGTATGCTTTGGGCTTCGGGTTGGCGCCTTGCTTCTGCTGTTAGCAATGCAGGTGGCTTAGGTCTTATTGGCGCGGGTAGCATGTACCCCGATGTTTTGCTGGAACATGTGCAGAAGTGCAAACAAGCTACTAATAAGCCTTTCGGTGTTAACCTCCCTTTGCTATACCCTGATATCGATAAGCACATAGACACCATCATCAAAGAAAAAGTACCTATTGTATTCACATCTGCCGGCAACCCTAAAACATGGACCGCCAAACTGAAAGAACACGGTATCGTAGTAGTGCATGTAGTATCCAGTGCCAAGTTCGCTCTCAAGTGTCAGGAGGCCGGTGTAGATGCCGTTGTTGCAGAAGGCTTTGAAGCAGGTGGTCATAATGGTCGCGAAGAGACCACTACGCTCTGCCTCATCCCTGCGGTGCGTCAGGCTATCTCTATCCCTCTTATAGCTGCGGGTGGCATAGCTACAGGCCGTGCCATGTATGCTATGATGTCTTTAGGTGCAGAGGCTGTGCAGATAGGCAGCCGCTTTGTATGCAGCAATGAGGCTTCTAGTCACCAGTCTTTCAAAGAGTCTGTACTAGCTGCCAACGAAGGTGACACAGTACTTACCATGAAGAAGCTCACTCCTGTGCGCCTCATCAAGAATCATTTCTACCAGCAAGTACAAGAGGCCGAGAACAAATGCGCCTCTAACGAAGAGATGCAAGCCCTGCTGGGTCGTGCACGTGCCAAGAAAGGCATGTTCGAAGGCGATATGCAGGAAGGCGAACTGGAAATAGGTCAGGTCAGCAGTATCATCAAGGATATCAAACCTGCCTCTGAGATCGTCAGCGATATCTGGAACGAGTTCCGCCATACAGCAGCGCAACCTTTCTCTTACTGATAATATCCGACTATGGTCATACCTGGATAAATATCAATGCCCGCGCATACCCTTTTGTCAAAAAGATAGTAACTTAGTAAGCTAACTATCTGATAATGAACAGAATTCTTCTGCTATGCATGGCTATGTGCCTCAGCGCTAGCCTGAATGCACAAACCAATTCTCAATACACCGAAAAGGATTATGCACGTCATCCTCTATGGATCAAGATGATATCCGACCCTAATACCAATTACTTCGAAGCAGAGAAGGCTTATAAGATATACTTCCAACACCACCCAAAACCCGAAGGCGAACACGATGTGATAGGCGAGCATGAGGCACGTGAGAAACGCCTGTCAAAACGCGAACGCCAAAAGATACAAGCCGACAACCGCCTTCGACTGGATGTAAAGAAGTATGAGCATTGGCATATGAAGATGCAACCCTATGTACAGTCCGATGGCAGAATACTCAGTACTGACGAAAGACTGCAAATATGGAAAGAACAACAAGCCACACCTAACAAGTAATACTTCATTCTAATCATTCGATCATGAGATCTTCTTTACTCACTATACTTTTTGTTTGCACTATTACTGCAGCTATGTCGCAGACGCTAGGCACCTGGAGCAACACAGGTCCTATACAATTCCCTGTGAACGTAAGCGGACAAGTAGATGGCATCGGCCGCACTTGCCAGATCAAATTTCATCCTACTAACCCGCAGAAGATGTATGCGGTAAGTGCATCGGGTGGGCTCTTCATCAGCAGTAACAATGGCCTTACATGGGCACCTACACTGGGTACAGATCAGCTGCCTACTACGGCATGTGCCTCTGTATGTATAGATTACACCAACGATAACATCCTCTACCTCTCTACCGGAGACCCTAACTATTACGGCGACGACTTCGGTATATGGAAGAGCACTAATGGTGGCAACACCTGGGCTGCATCCAATGCAGGCATTGGCAATCGTATGGCGGTAGAGATACTCATGGACCCTAACGACCACACAGTACTGGTAGCTGCTACCGATGATGGTATATGGAAGAGTACAAACTCCGGCGCAACATGGACAGGACAGTTCACAGGCAAGCATTTCCGCGATATGAAGCTGAAGCCTACTACCCGCACACTCTATGCTGTTACCGAAATGGAGTTCTACAAAAGCACCGACTTTGGTAATACATGGACACAGGTCACTAGCGGTGTCACTCCACCTGCCAACAATGGTGGTATGCGCATAGCTGTAAGTCCTGCTGATACCAATAGAGTATATGTAGCCACTACCGATGGTTTTGGTATTGTATTCCGGTCTAATGATGGCGCACAAACATTTACTCAGATATACAGTAGCACTACACAGTGTGTGGTATGCTACGATACTTCAGTTACTTCAGGGTCGCAGGGCGATTACAATTTCGACCTTACTGCCAACCCTACCAATGCTGACGAGGTGATACTGGTATCGCATTGCGTATGGCGCTCTATAGATGGTGGCTACAACTGGGGCTGGAGAACCCAATGGTGGAATCAGGTACATACCGATATGCACCATATCGAGTTCAACCCATATAACCCTACCCAACTCTTCAATGCCAACGATGGTGGTGTATGGCTCTCTACCGATCCTCTGGCTACTGCCTGGGGCCCACGTGCCGATGGCCTCGCAGCCAGCGAGATATACCACGCCGCACAAAGCCAAAAGATACGCCAACTGATAAGCATAGGTACTCAAGACAATGGCGAACTCTACTTTGATGGCATATGGAAGTGCAATCGGGGTGGCGACTGGGGCTCTGTATGCTCTTTCGATTATCTAGGTACAGGCAGTACCGTATGGTACTTGGATGCCGGCAACAGACGCAACCTGCAACCACTTGCGGGCGACCAATCCTTTGCGCTGCCATATCTGGCAGGCTATGCTAATGCAGTGGCTTTCCATCCCAATGTGCCCAATGTAGCTTACTTGGCTAAGGATACTATCTACCGAAGTACAGACATTAACGCCAATCCGCCAACATGGACACAGATAGACATTTTCAGTGGCAGCACATTAGATGTCAGTTTCTGTGCAGCAGATAGCAATATAGTATATGCCGTTGGCGATGATGGCTATATCTACCGCTGCGATAATGCACTGGCTGCCAACCCTATTTTCGTGGCTTTCCTTACTCCTTTTACTACTACCAACGGTGCCAGCATAGCTACCAACAAGAGCGATCCTAACATAGTGTATCTCAGCTGTGGCAACAGGCTATACCGCTCTGCCAACAAAGGGCAGACATGGACCAACATCACTTACAATCTGCCCAACCTCAATATCCGAAAGGTATTTCACGATGACTACTTGCCTAACGAAAGACTGTATGTCAACTCAGGCTCTTATGTATACTACAAGGACAATACCACTACTACCTGGACCAATTACAGCAATGCATACGGCTTGCCATCTGTAGCCAATGTGTCCGATTTTATGATGTATAACAATGGTACATCAGCATCTGTACTGCGCCTATCTACCTATGGCCGTGGGCTTTGGGAATGCGCTATGAATGTGAACCTGCCTCCTGCATGTACTTTTACTGCCGACAAACAAAACATTTGCGCAGACGATACGGTACACTACACAGGTACACTCTTTGGCAACTATACTTCTTATAGCTGGACATTCCCCGGTGGTATACCTGCTACCTCTACTGCTTTGAATCCCGTAGTAGTATACCCTGCCAATGGCACTTACAATGCTATCCTTACTGCTACAGGCCCGGGAGGTATTACTGCCGATACACAGTTCAGTTACATAGTAGTATCTCTGGGTATAGGTGGTACCATACAAGAAGGTTTCGAAGGCCCTACTTACCCGTCTACGGGCTGGTCACTGGCATCGCATACAGGTGCCGCATGGACAGTTACAGGTATTGGCGGCGGTTTTGGTACCAGTGCGCACAGTATACTGGCCGATAATTTTGATAACGATGGCGGTGGCCAGCACGATGCCATCATTTCTCCTAAGATCAATCTTACTGGTGCTACCAACCCTTATGTCACTTTCGATAGGGCCTATGCACGCTACCCGGGTTATAATGATAGCCTGATGGTGCAAGTATCTACCGACTGTGGTAAACACTACGCACCTGTGTATATCAAGTACGATACTGCACTGGCTACTGCACCCGACAAAACAGACAGTATCTTCAAACCTACGGCTGCACAATGGCGCAAAGACACCATATGGCTCACAGCCTATGTAGGTAATAGTGTGATGCTCTCCTTCGAGAATATTGGCCATTACGGACAAGCACTATACTTAGATAATATCAATATAGTAGGTGCCCTGGGTGTTGAGCCTATAGCCGACAACTACAGCCTGAAAGTATATCCTAATCCTACTACAGGTTTGCTGAATATCAGTGCCGAAGGTCTGCAAGGTAATAACGCTACTATCTCTTGTTACGACATAGTAGGTAAGCTGATACTACAACGCACACTCAGCAATAATAACCATACACTCAACACTAGTATAGACATTAGCAATATGCCTAAAGGCGTTTACCTGATGCAAATACAAACCGATGCCGGCACACAATATGTAAAGCGTATAGTACTAGAGTAAATACTACTGAAATCATCACTTCCAAAAAACACCGGCTCTGTCGGTGTTTTTTTTTGCCCATCAAGGCCGTCATCTCGAACGGAGTGAGATATCACCTGAGCATTTGCAATGGGATGTCTTATAGCTTTTGTAGTATATATCAATTAATATTTTTTGCAT
>JBAWXE010000023.1:0-32371 GCA_037144255.1 Bacteroidota bacterium
CGAGCCCTTGCAATCAGCAATCACATTCATCACATTATTTTATTTTCGGCATAATAATTGCTACTTTTATATTACTACAATTTCATACATCCCACTTATGAAGCAACTATACACTCTCATTATTACATTTCTCATATGCAGCATTAGCACTTATGCACAGCCTGGATATATTAATACAATTGCAGGTACTGGGGTATATAGTTATACAGGTGATGGTGGTTTAGCAGCTAATGCAACTATGGGAGATCAAGTGAATGATATGGTTTATGATTCTCATGGTAATTTGATTATTGTAGATAATGAATTTTCTGTTATTCGGAAAATATCTACAACAGGGATTATTACAACCCTTGCTGGTAATGGAACAGTAGGTTTTTCTGGCGATGGAGGACTGGCTACTAACGCAATGTTATATAATGCTACAGGTATAGCTATAGATGCATCAGATAATATATATATAGCAGATCTTGGGAATCATCGTATAAGAAAAATAACTGCATCAACAGGTATTATTACAACTGTAGCCGGAAATGGAATACAAGGCTTTTCAGGTGATGGTGGGCTGGCTATAAATGCTCAATTTAATATGCCTTGGGATATTTTAATAGATGGGATTGGGAATTTATACATTACGGATAATGGTAACAATAGGATTAGAAAAGTGGATGCTATAACTGGTATTATAACTACTATTGCAGGCACTGGTTTTGTAGGCTTTTCAGGGGATGGTGGGCTGGCTATAAATGCTCAGATTGGTGCACCTCAATCATTAATTATGGATTTGGTAGGCAACTTGCTTTTTTGTGATGCAAATAATCAACGCATTAGAAAGATATCGCCTACTACTGGCATTATTACAACAATAGTTGGCAATGGCATTGCAGGCAATTTAGGAGATGGTGGATTAGCAACAAATGCAATGTTAAATGAGCCAATGGGGATTAATTTAGATGTTTATGGGAATTTATACATCGCAGATAATGGTAACGGTGCGATTAGAAAGGTAAATGCCTCGAACAATATAATTACTAAAATAGCTGGTGATTGGATTTATGGATATTCTGGCGATGGAGGACTGGCTATAAATGCTCAGACCTATCCTTTTGGTGTAATAACAGATTTATCAGGGAGTGTATATATAACAGGTAGTTTCCGCATTCGAAAGGTTGAAGAACTTGGTGTCGCAAATGCTTCTTCAGCAAGTTTTTTAATGTACATAAACCCACTTTGTTCTGGACCTGAAATTCATCTATTACCTACAACTTATTCATCTACGTATAGTATTAAAACTTGGTTTGGCGATGGATTGAGTAGAATTGATACAATTTCAGCTTATTTAGGCTTCACTAATTTTAATCATATATATAGCTATCCTGGTACTTATTCGATTAAAAGTGTATTGTATAATGGTGTTACAGCAATAGACTCTATTAAATATTATTATAAATACGCCTTTTGCAGAACCTTACCCATTCGACTCTATAATGATGCCAATTCAAACTGTATGTTTGATACTAGTTCAGAAAGCTTGATTTATTCACCAACTATAATTGAAGTGGATTCTAATGGGGTAGCAATTGATACTATTGTAGTCTTGTCTGGGGTGGATTATAATGCAAATGGTAATTTAGGGGATATATATAAATTCAAAGTATTAAATGCCACATCAGGTTTAATTGCTACTTGTCCTGCATCGGGCATTATTACAGATACCTTAGTAATTGGAAACAACAATCCAAAATATATTGGCTTTCATTGTTCTGGTGCAACAGGGTTTGATCTGGCAGAACAAGTAAATATTCAAAGTGGTAGGCATTTGCAGAGTGGGTATATCATAGTTAACAATAATTATTGTTCTCCACAAAATGGAACTGTAACTTTAAATTTTAGCCCACAATATATTTTTGCAAATGCAAGTCCTGCGCCAAATATAATTTCAGGTAATGCTATTACTTGGAATTTAAATGGTTTATCGTCAGTAAATGCCGCACCTGTTAATATTAATTATTTGCTTTCTGTCCCTACACCTAGTAATCAATCAACATGGTTACCTCCTGGAGATACGATACATTCATCAATCATAATTAATCCTATAACAGGAGATGCAAATCCTGCTAATAATACATGTATAAGAATAGATACAGTCAAGAGTTCTTATGATCCAAATGAGATGGCTGTGTCTCCTATGCCTTATATACAATCAGCGGGGCAGCTACAATACACTATAGAGTTTGAGAATACAGGTAATGATACTGCACAGAATATATCTGTATTAGATACACTATCCAATAATTTGGATATTCATTCTCTAGCAATGGTGGCAAGCTCTCATAGCTGCATTTATTCTAAGACATGGAATGGCACAAACTGGGTGGCAAAATTTGATTTTCCGAATATTAAACTACTAGATAGCAGTCATCATAATCTGTGCAATGGTATGCTGGTATTCAATATCAAGACCAAAGCAGGTTTGAGTGCAGGTACTACTATCTTTAATCATGCTGATATTTATTTTGATGATAATCCGCCTGTTATTACTGATACAGTAGAAAATATCATAGCCATACCTGTTACACCTACAGTGGCTATTACAGCTAATAACTACTGCCCCGGGATAGCTACTACATTTACTGCTACTAGTACTAATGGAGGCACTGCACCTACCTATCAATGGAAAAAGAACAATGTTAATATAGGTACTAATAGCAATACCTTCACATACACTCCTGCATACGGCGATTCTGTAAAATGCTTTTTGACTAGTAATGCTTTATTGCCTATACCTGCTACAGTTGCTAGCAATACTATACATATACCATCTATACTGGATAGTTTTATAGTAGTGAACCCTGTTACCTGTGGTGGTACTAGTGGTAGCATTACACTCAACGGTGTATTACCTAATACTGTATACCCGATCAGCTATACCAAGAATGGTGTACCTATAGGGCCTGTAAACTATACCTCTAATGCTTTTGGCAGTTTAGCAATATCAGGTCTTACAGCAGCAGCATATAGTAATATAGCAGTTACTATTACAGGTGGCTGCACTACAGTGCCTATCAATAATGTATACCTCACTAATCCTACACCACCAGCTGCACCTAGAGTAGCTAATAGTACTCTGTCTATTTGCATAGGTGATACTATACACCTATCAGCATCATCTAGTTTATCCGGTGCTATATATAGCTGGTCTGGGCCATCTTTTACAAGTGCCATTCACAATCCTACTATCCCTAATGCGCAGCTTAGCAATTCAGGTATTTATTCAGTATTCGTTACAGATCCTGTTACCAATTGTTCTTCACTTACCGCTACTACTACTGTTACAGTTAATTCTGTAGTTACCCCTACACTCAGCATATCTGCCAATGATACTCTGTGTACAGGTGCTACCTTATTAGCTACAGCATCTGCTAATATTGCATCATGCTCTTATCAATGGCATCTGAATACTTCTAACGTAGGCACTAACAGCAATACATATTCATATAGCCCTGCCAATGGCGATCAGATCACTTGTTCTATTATCGCTACCGCACCATCTTCTTGCTACACCGCTACTATAGCTAACAGTAATACACTCACAGCAGATGTACTGGCTAATGTTACACCTACTATCAGCATAGCAGGTCTTGATACAGTTATATCAGGCACTCCTACATTATACACAGCTACTGCCAATATAGTGGGCGGTATTTATCAGTGGAAAGTGAATGGCAATAACGTAGGTACCAACACTAATACTTATACCTACACACCGTTAGCCGGCGATGTGGTTACTTGTACCATTACTGTGCCATCTGCGGGTTGCTTCACTGCATCCAATGCTAGCAGCAATAGTCTGCATATAGTTATCATTAATCTGGGTGTAGCACCAATATCTAACAATGCACCTATACACATCTATCCTAACCCAACCAATTCAATTCTGCATATTGATAACCTAAAAACAAGTACTACTTATCATATCCTCAACATCATCGGGCAGTCTGTACAAGCGGGCAGTCTGCAAGCAGGTGCTAATACCATCTCTACACAAGCGCTGGCATCAGGTGTCTACATGCTACAACTCAGCGATGCACAAGGCCTGCGCTCAGTAACAAGATTGGTAAAGGAGTAAATAAGAATGAAACTGCTACAAATAATAATGGCACCACATGGGTGCCATTATTATTCAGAATATGATCGCTGTTTAAGAAACAACCTCTAGCCCTATTTCTTCAGCCAGGTCTTTCTCTACGCGTAGGTTGTCTATGATAAAGCCTTGACGGGTAGGGGTATTCTTACCCATATAGTATTCCAGTAGTTTCTGTATCTGTGCATCTTGGCTCAGTAGTACAGGGTCTTTGCGCATATCTATCCCTATGAACTGTGCAAACTCCTCCGGCGATATCTCACCCAAACCTTTGAATCGTGTGATCTCGGGTTTGGTACCCAACTGACTGATGGCGCGTTGTCTTTCCTCGTCGGTATAACAGTAGATGGTCTTCTGTTTATTCCGCACACGGAATAGTGGTGTCTGCAATATGTATACATGGCCATTCTTCACAAGATCCGGGAAGAACTGTAGGAAGAAGGTCATAATAAGCAGACGTATATGCATGCCATCTACATCGGCATCGGTGGCTATTACTATATTGTTATAGCGTAGCCCTTCCAGCCCTTCTTCTATATTCAGGGCGTGTTGCAACAGGTTGAATTCCTCATTTTCGTATACCACCTTCTTGGTAAGCCCATAGCAGTTCAGAGGTTTACCACGCAGGCTGAATACAGCTTGTATATCTACCTGTCGCGACTTTGTAATAGATCCCGATGCTGAGTCACCCTCGGTAATGAACACAGTAGATTCCAGTTTTTTCTGCTGGTACTCTTCACGGCCTTTTACAGGAGGTTCATCGTTCAGGTGTATACGACAGTCACGTAGTTTCTTATTATGTAGGTTAGCTTTCTTGGCACGTTCGTTGGCCAGTTTGCGTATACCCGATAGTTCCTTACGTTCGCGCTCGCTTTGTTCAATACGCTTCTTCAGCGAGTCTGCAATAGAAGGGTTCTTATGGAGGAAATTGTCCAGCTCCTTATTCAGAAAATCTGAGATGAAAGCCTTCATAGAAGGGCCGTTCTCCCATACATACTGAGAACCTAGTTTGGTCTTGGTCTGCGATTCGAAAACTGGCTCCTGTACACGTACAGATATTGCAGCACATATGCTCTGTCGCACATCAGCAGCATCGTAGTCTTTCTTATAGAAATCGCGGATGGTCTTTACAAATGCCTCGCGGAAAGCACCTTGGTGAGTACCACCCTGTGTGGTATGTTGTCCATTCACAAATGAATATATATCCTCGCCATAGTCGCTGGTATGGGTTACGGCCAGTTCTATATCCTCACCTTTCAGATGTATTATGGGGTAACGTAGTCCGTCTGGGTTGGTCTTACGTTGCAGTAAGTCCAGCAAACCATTCTTGGAGATATAGTTCTTACCATTGAAATTGATCTGCAACCCCGCATTCAGGAAGCAGTAATTCCATATTTGGTTCTCAATATATTCATTGATAAAGTGGTAATGGCGAAATACACTTTCATCCGGGATGAAAGATACCATAGTGCCATTAGGTTCTGTAGTAGTAGATTCCTTATGTTCTTTCAGCAGCACTCCTTTCTCAAATTCGGCCACCTTGGTGCGACCCTCGCGAAAGGCAGCTACCTTGAAATAGCTACTGAGTGCATTCACAGCTTTGGTACCTACACCATTCAGACCTACAGATTTCTGGAAAGCTTTACTATCGTATTTGGCACCTGTATTTATCTTACTAACTACATCTACTACCTTGCCTAGCGGTATACCACGACCAAAGTCGCGCACGTTAACTACATTGGTCACTTTATCGATACTGATCTCAACACGTTTTCCAAAGCCCATAGTATACTCATCGATACAGTTATCGATCGTTTCTTTGAGCAGTATATAGATACCATCATCCATACTGCTACCATCACCCAGCTTACCGATATACATACCGGGGCGAAGGCGAATATGTTCGCGCCAGTCGAGTGAACGGATACTGTCTTCTGTATATTGATTTAATAGATCTGCCATTGGTGGTTTTTTCAAAGCTGCAAAGTAATAGAATTAGGATTGATGTTGGAAGATATGTGGATTTCTTGTGGTTAAAAATGCCAATAGTTTAGTATTTAAATCAAAAAACCTCCCGATCGGGAGGTTTTTAATATATTATATACCTATTAGAATCTCATGCCAATTGTAAGGGCAAGATTGGTTAGGCTATAGTTCAGTTTGGCGGTAGGCGTTGCAGCTGTGCTTGGTTCGGCTATATATTGATAATCTATATTATAAGGTTGTTCAGCATTTTTATACATACTGTTCACCATTGCAATATCTGCAAAGAAATGATTGAAGCGGCAACCTAGTCCTGCTGAGAAATCGGTACGGGTAGCATCTACAGTGCTAGTCTTGTAAGGGTTGCCATAATAACCAAAACCTAAACGGAACATGAAGTGTTCATTAATACGTCCTTCACCTCCAATACGGAAGTTAGAAGCCCCCTTGAAAGTATTTTTGATCTCTTGATTTGCATTGTATTCTTCAAGTGGATAATCTGTAAAGTGGTATTTCATGGATGAATAATCAACATATTCATAGTCAGCAGTAATGAAGCCATATTTACCTAGAATGCCGGTAGCACTCAGTATTCCTCGCCAAGGAGTTGTGAGGGTATAATCAAAACTGTTAGTTGGATTACTTACAGTAGGAATAGAACTATTATTTATAACAGAAGTGACACCTTGGTTGTAATCGTCATGAAGATTATAATAAGTAGGCGTGTGGTATGCCGCTCCTACCCTAATATAATCATTGATCTTGTAAATAGCACCCAATTTGAGATTAGCACCGCTACCTGTTGTTTTCAAACTTTCTGTGTAAGTGAAACTATTGAAATAATTATTGCCTGGGTTACCGGCTGCAAGGGCTTCTGTATAAACTATATCACGTTCATAGTTGATATAAGGTATGCCAATTGTACCACCTAACATCAATTTTTCATCATAATTAGCACCGAAGGATAAAGTCATTTCATTAAGATGGCCTGATTCTGTAACGCTTCTTAATTGAGTAATACCTTGTGTAAACGGCACAACAGAATGTACCTTACCAACAGAATCAGGTAGAGAAAGCAAGAAGCTTTGGTAGCCTAGGTAGCCTAAATTACCAGCTGTAGAGGTGTCGTTATATTTATTGGCGTCGGCTTCGTATACTTGAGAGGCTGAACTGGTATTATTAGTGCCTGAATAAGCATAGGTATGATTAAAATCTGCTAATCGGTTGAAGCCGAAACCCAAAGATGTAGATTTCCATTTGGAACGCAATGCTCTTCTGCCATGCGCTGTTTTATTCAATACCAAACCAAAGTTGTTGAAATTGAATTGGCTGTTATTGTCTGCAGTACTTTTACCCAGATAGTCTCCTGAAATTGAATTGATCTTTAAAGAAGGTGTAAAAGTTAGCTCTGAACTATGATACATTCCTAGACCGGCAGGGTTAACACTTAAAGTACTGAAGTCGCCACCTATTGAACCCAACGCGCTGCCAAAGCCCATAGATCGAGCTGTTCCTTGTGTACTCAGGTTGGAATAACGGTAAGCATCAGAAGCATCTTGTGCAGAAGCTTGAAGTGCAATACCACAACTCATGGCAGTGAGGAATAGTGAAAAATACCTGCGAGTATGCATATAATAGTTTTTATTTAGACCCTAAAGCAGTGATCTTGTTTAAAAAAGCAATGCTTAAAATTTTGTGAATAAATTTAAATTACCTTATTATAATAACACCACGCTTATGAGGGCGTGGTGTAAAAATCTTGTTAAAAAGACCTTGATAGAATTATCTTCTATGACCGCCGCCGCCGCTAGAACGCCCACCGCCACCACCAGTGGAATGAGAACTACCGCCAGAGCGATTGCCACCAAAAGAGCCACCATTAGAACGATTGCCACCATTATTTCCGCCACCGTTGAAGAAACTACCTACACGTTGGATGGCATTGTTTCTTGAAGGTTGAACCTGTTCTGCAGCAGCATTTTGTTGACGCACATTACCTTGTTGGAAGCGACCTGTATTTTCGGTTTGTCCACGTTGGGTATTGTTCATTTCTTGTTGACGAATATTACTACGTTCGGTATTTTGTTGTCCTCTCTCATTAGAGTAGAATGGGCCAGAATCACCACCGCGGGAAACACTATTCTGACGTAAGCCATTACGAATATTCGCACTATTCATAGAAGCAGTAAGACCGGGTGTATTACGTATACCCATACCTGAAGTGCCTAAGGGAGCTGTTCTAAGACCGGTTGTATGATTGACATTGTTATAAGTAGCACGAGGGCCGCTGTAGGCAACATTATTCAGGCCATGACGAGGACCAAAGGTGCCTGCGTAATAACCACCGTAGTAGCCAGCTCCATAGAAAAATGGACTTGCATAGTATGGATAACCCCAACAGCTAGCAAACCCCGGATAACCGAACCAAGAATTATAGCCCCAATACCCGTAGCCCCAACCAAACCCGATACTTAGACCCGGGCGATACCAAGGATTATATCCCCAATAAGGATCAGACCAATAAGGGTCATACCAGTAAGGATTGTAGAAAGTAGAATAATATCCCATGTTATAGAAAGGGTCGTTGAAACGATGCATGCGGGTAGCATAAGAGTCATCGTCGTAATCTATATAATCGCCATCATTACCGAAACTCTGATTGTAACTAGTGTTATTGCCGGAATTATTGTAGTTATCACCTGAAGAGGTGTATGTATTGGCCTCCTGATTATTATTTTGGGCAGGCGGATTATCGTAGCTATTAACATTATTGTTGCTATTGCTATTATTGTTATCATAGCGATCTTGCCTGTTACGATAATTGTTTCGAGGTGGTGGAGCATTATCTGCAGCCTTTTTCGCATCCTTACTATTGTAATATATGTCATCTTCCTGGGCAAATGCAGACATTTGTCCCACACAAATGAATAATAGACCGGTTAAGAGGAAACGTTTCATTTTTTATTGGTTTTTCGTAAAAATTGCTCTAGTGAAATTAGTACTTTTGCGTCACTTGACCAATAAAATAGACAGTCAAAAAGGCGTCAGGTTTATTATGAGCAAAATTTTAACATCTCGAGAGAGCGATTATTCCCAATGGTATAATGACCTGATCATCAAAGGTGGATTAGCAGATTATTCTGCAGTGCGCGGATGTATGGTTATAAAACCATATGGATATGGATTGTGGGAGAATATGCGTGACCAACTGGATCGTATGTTTAAAGAAACAGGACATCAGAATGCTTACTTCCCCTTGTTCATACCCAAGAGTTTTTTGAGTAAAGAAGCCGCTCACGTAGAGGGCTTTGCCAAAGAGTGCGCAGTTGTAACCCATTATCGTCTGAAAAATGACCCTAATGGCGGAGGTGTTATTGTGGACCCTGAAGCTAAGCTGGAAGAAGAACTGATAGTAAGGCCAACATCTGAAACTATTATATGGAATACATATAAAGACTGGATACAATCTTATCGAGATCTGCCATTGCTCATTAACCAATGGGCTAATGTAGTAAGATGGGAAATGCGTACCAGATTGTTTCTGCGTACTACGGAATTTTTGTGGCAGGAAGGTCATACTGCGCATGCTACCAGACAAGAAGCGATAGAAGAAACAGAACGTATGCTGGATGTGTATGCCACATTTGCAGAAGAGTTTATGGCCATGCCTGTGATACGTGGTGTAAAAAGTCCTAATGAGCGTTTTGCCGGTGCAGAAGAAACCTACTGCATAGAGGCTATGATGCAGGATGGTAAGGCACTGCAAGCAGGGACATCTCACTTTCTGGGTCAGAATTTTGCTAAGGCATTTGATGTGACCTTTACAGATAAGGAAAATAAAATGGACCATGTGTGGGCAACATCCTGGGGGGTATCTACACGACTGATAGGAGCACTGGTGATGGCTCATAGCGATGATGACGGATTGGTATTGCCTCCAAAACTGGCACCACAACAAGTAGTGATAGTGCCAATATATAAAGGTGAAGAAAGTAAGCAACGAATAGATGAAGCCGTGCAAACCATTATGAAGAGCCTGAAGGCAAAAGGTATACGAGTGAAGTATGATAATGATGATGCTAACCGTCCGGGATGGAAGTTTGCTCAGTATGAGTTGTTGGGTGTGCCTATACGTATAGCGTTGGGATTGCGTGATCTGGATAACAATCTGGCAGAAGTGGCTAGACGAGATACAAAAGAAAAAGCTACTTATTCGTTGGAAGGTATTGCCGAAAATATAGAATCATTGCTGGCAGATATACAGAACAACATGTTTCTGAAAGCGATGAAATACAGAGACGAGCACATTACCCAAACAGACAATTGGGATGAGTTCGTTCAACTGCTGGATAGTAAGGGTGGCTTTATATCTGCACACTGGGATGGAACACCAGAAACAGAAGAGAAGATAAAAGGAATGACCAAGGCTACAATTCGTTGTATACCACTGAATAATGCACTGGAAGCAGGAAAGTGTATACTTACAGGTAATCCTTCAACACAAAGAGTGTTATTTGCGAGAGCCTATTAATAATCTAAACATCATATTAATATATAAAAGGCATACTCTACAGTATGCCTTTTATTTTAGTCCTGATACATAGCTTCTATAACGGAAGTGAATTTCTGTTCGATCGCTTTTCGTTTTATTTTGAGAGAAGGAGTGAGTTCACCTTCATCTACTGTCCATTCGGCAGGGAGAAGGGCAAATTTCTTTACCTGCTCAGGGTGGCTAAAAATAGGATTGTATTTATCTACTTGTTTCTGAATATGCTCGATGACCTGAGGTAGCTTGATCAGTTCTTTATTGTCGTCAGGTACATGGACTTTGGGGTGATTATCTTTCAGATGCTTGCGTATTTGCATGAAGCTAGGAACAATCAATGCACTTACAAATTTGCGATTATTACCCACCACCATCATCTGCTCTATGAAAGGGCTTTCGCGCATTTTGTTCTCGATAGTTTGTGGAGCTACATATTTGCCACCTGAGGTTTTGAATATTTCCTTTTTACGATCTGTGATCTTAAGGAAACGATCTTCGACCCATACCCCAATATCGCCGGTATGGAACCAGCCTCCTTCCATAACTTCTTGAGAGAGTTGAGGGCGTTTGTAGTACCCCATCATTACATTAGCCCCCTTACACAATATCTCTCCATCTTCGGCAATTTTTACCTTTACATTATCTATAAGCGGACCTACGCTACCTATACGGCGGCCATCGCTTTCGAAGCGATTGACAGTGACAACAGGAGAGGTTTCGGTGAGACCGTAGCCCTCCATAATAACAATATTGGCAGCAGAGAATATACGAATGAGGCGTTCCTGACAAGCTGCAGAGCCGCTTACTATGGCCTTTACATTACCACCCAGGGCTTCGCGCCATTTATTAAATATGATCTTATTGGCAATGCTGAGTTGTATGCGATACCAAAGGCTTCCATGATTCACATTATCATACTTCTTGCCAAGTTCCAATGCCCAAAAGAACAATGCACGTTTAATGCCTTTAAGTTCTAAGGCGGTGGTCATGATGCGTTCGTATACTTTTTCTAGTAAGCGTGGTACAGTAGTAAATACCAATGGTTTTACTTCTTTCAGATTGGCACCAATAGCGTCCATACTTTCGGCATAGTATATAGATACCCCAGCATTCAGGTATATATAAGTAACCATGCGTTCGAAAATGTGATTGAGCGGTAAGAAACTGAGTGCTTTGGAATGCTTGATAGCAAAAGTAAAAGCAGGCATTGAGTCGCGAATATTACTACAAATATTATCATGACTGAGCATAACACCTTTAGGATCGCCGGTAGTGCCTGAGGTATAAATGATTGTAGCTAAAGTATCTGGATGAATGCGCTGTTGTAATGTTGTATCTGAATTAAGTTCTTTGTCTGTTAGTTCTTTCCAGTTGTTTACACCCTCTATACTATCGAAGGAATAAATGAATTTGAGTGTTGGCACAGTGGCAAAGGCATCCTTGAATCTATCATATAGTTCTTTATTAGCGAGGAATACAATGCGCACAGCAGCCTCGTTGAGAATAAATGCAATTTCTGTAGGACTGATAGTGGGATAGATAGGTGTTAATACAGCCCCAGTCATTTGAACTGCCAAGTCTGTAATAATCCATTCAGGTCTATTGGGAGAAATGATAGCGATCTTTTCTTGTACTTCGGGTTGTAATACTTCATTAGTTATGCCAATGGATAGGAGCCCTCCACTTAGTTTATTGGCAGTACCCCATACATCGCTGCAACTATAGGTGCGCCATTGCCCATTTTCTTTGGCAGCGAGCATGACAGCATTAGGTTCTTCTGCACTACGTTGCGCTACAATATCAAAGAGACGATCGATCATTCTTAAATTTACTGTTTTTAGATATACAAAAAAAGCATTTTAGCCATATCTTTTGGGAAGATGATTTCAGTACTTTTGGAATGTAATAGAAATAATGCCTAAATATATATGCCTACATGCAGTTGATATTGCAACAATTAATGCCAGTACCCATGCGAGATAGTGTGTTGTCTGTTAAATCAGGTATCTGGAGACAGACTTTGTCATTCAGTAAAGGGGACCAAGTTTTTGTAGAGGCACCCTCAGGTACCGGTAAAACAACCCTTATACATATGTTATATGCATTGCGTACTGACTATGAGGGGGAATTGCTATGGGATAAAAGAGAAGTAAAGAGCATAGACGCAGAACGCTTATCAGAACTCAGAGCGAAACATATCAGCGTTATATTTCAGGATATGAGGTTATTCCCTGAACTGACAGCGTGGGAAAATCTGGAAATAAAAAGAACATTATGCAACACAGTAAATGCCGAACAAGTTGGGAAATGGCTGCATAAGCTGGGGATAGGACACAAGAAAGATGCATTGGCCAGTACCTTATCTTATGGAGAACAACAGAGAATTTCTATTATACGAGCATTATTACAACCTTTTGATTGGTTGTTGATGGACGAGCCTTTCAGTCATTTAGATAAAGAAAATATCAAAAAGTCAATAGCACTCATCAGTGAAGTGGTTCAAGAGAATAAGGCAGGGCTGATATTGGCAGACCTTGACGAGAATCATTATTTCAACTATACCAAAACCATAATGCTGTGAGTGCTGACACACCCAAATATCTGTTGAGGAAATTGCTGCTTAGAAGTAGTGGTGCATCCCGATTGTGGGCAGCGTGGTTGTCTTTGTGTGTAGGTACTATATTATTGTTACTATCTTTAATGATATGGTGGAATTTCAGAGAACTATTGCAAGGAAAAAGTAACGAAGATAGTTTGGGTAGTAGTTTTATTACTATAAGTAAAACTGTGACTGACGACAATATGGGTAATCCAAAAGCTACCTTGTTCACTACTACTGATATAGCAGAGTTGCAAACACAAAAGCAGGTACAGGAAGTAGGTGCATTAGTATCAAATCACTTCCCTGTAATAGCAAGTACCAAAGGCTCTTTAGGTTTTTCGACAGAGATGTTCCTTGAGGCAGTGCCTGATCATTTTATAGATAAAAGACCAGGAGAGTGGAACTGGAAAGAAGGGGATACACAAGTACCCATTATTCTATCAACTGAGTTTTTGAATTTGTATAATTATGGGTTTGCCTTGAGTCAGGGATTGCCTCAGTTATCACAAACATCTATAAAGACCATCACATTTAATCTGACAGTAGGTGAGGGTGATGTGAAAGATACTTATACAGGACATGTAACAGGATTTTCCGACAGGATAACGTCAGTATTAGTGCCTGAATCTTTTATACAATATGCTAATATTAAATATGGTCATCATGCAACAAGTGAAGCATCACAATTGATATTGAAAGTGAAAGATCCATCAGATAAGGAATTTGTGGATTATTTGCAGTCGCATAAATATAGCACTAATGCAGAACAACTGAGATGGAGCAAAATGAGAGCTATTGTAGATGTGATATCTGGGACTACAGGTTTACTTGCACTGTTGTTGATGGGAATAGGTACAATTGTGTTCATTCTGTTTATAGAGCTTACTATGGCTAATGCACAACAATCAATAGTGCTATTACTACAGATAGGATATAGCCCCCGTTATATTAGTACATTTATGCTAGGGAAATTTGTACCATTATTACTCAGTGCTATATTAATAGCAGTTGGGGTGGCAATTAGTGCCCAAATAGCCTTATCTATATGGGCGCAACCTATGATGCTCAGAATATCCATGTTGCTAGGTTGGCCAATTTGGCTGGTAGTTATATTCAGTGCCGGTTTATTAATGTTGCAGGTGAAAAAAGCAGTAGTGAATGCACTGAAGAAAGTATGATATGTGGATGTTTGTAATGGAAAAATTGGCGTACGTTAATGGAATAATATTGTTTTTAACAATTTTGGATCATTCAAATGTATTGTGGTAAAGGCTTTGAGGGGATTGTGGCAGTTTTTTTATTTTTTCATTCCCGTGTTATATCTTTGCACATGGCTGCAAAATCTAAGTTCTACGGAGAAGGCCTCACATTCGATGATGTGCTTCTCGTACCTGCTTACTCTAATGTACTACCACGCGAAGTAAGCCTTGACACACAACTCACAAAAGACATACGTCTGCACATTCCTATGATGTCTGCTGCAATGGATACTGTTACAGAGGATCGTTTGGCAATTGCTTTGGCACATGAAGGCGGTATTGGTATTCTGCATAAGAATATGAGTATTGAGCATCAGGCAGAGCTGGTGCGTAAAGTAAAGCGCTCTGAAAGTGGTTTGATCACTGATCCGATCACTCTTACACCTGAAGCAACAGTAGGAGATGCACAACGCATTATGAAGGAGAATAAAATAGGTGGTATACCAATAGTAGATGGCAAAAACAAATTGGTAGGTATACTTACAAATCGAGATATGCGATTTGAAAAAAATGCAAAAAAGAAAGTAAGCGAGATAATGACCAAGGACAAACTGGTAACTGCCCCTGCAGGTACTACAATGGCCAAGGCAGAACACATACTGGAAGAATATAAAATTGAAAAATTACCTATAGTAGATAAAACAGGCAAACTGATAGGGCTTATTACATTTAGAGATGTGGTACATCTAAAAAGTCATCCATTTGCATGTAAGGATACCATGGGGCGTTTATTAGTAGGTGCTGCAGTTGGTATTACCTCAGATACATTAGATAGAGTTGCTGCACTCAAGAATGCAGGTGTAGATGTGATCACATTAGATAGTGCACATGGACATTCTCAGGGGGTGATAGATATGCTTAAGCTGGTGAAAAAATCCTTCAAAACGGTACAAGTAATAGCAGGTAATGTAGCTACAGCAGAGGGTGCAAAAGCACTGGCTACAGCGGGTGCAGATGCTGTGAAAGTAGGAGTTGGGCCAGGAAGCATCTGTACTACACGTATAGTAACAGGTGCAGGTGCTCCACAGCTTACAGCTGTAATGGAGGCTGCACAAGCGCTTAAGAAATTAGGCATACCTGTGATAGCAGATGGTGGTATACGTTATACCGGTGATATGGTAAAGGCAATAGCAGCAGGTGCCTCTTGCGTAATGGCAGGATCAATATTTGCCGGTACAGAAGAAAGTCCTGGAGAAACCATCATATATGAAGGGCGTAAATTCAAGTCTTATCGTGGTATGGGATCAGTAGAGGCTATGCAGGAAGGATCGAAGGACCGTTACTTCCAGGATATGGAAGCAGATGTTAAGAAGCTGGTACCTGAGGGTATTGTAGGACGTGTGCCATACAAGGGTATGCTGAGTGAGGTGGTTCAACAGTTTGTGGGTGGCTTACGTGCTGGAATGGGCTACTGTGGAGCTAAGGATGTTAAGACATTACAAGACGAAGCCCAGTTCATTCGTATCACACAAGCATCAATGGCTGAGAGTCATCCGCATGACATTGTGATCACAAAAGAAGCACCTAACTATAGCAGATAATTGTAGCAGGAATCTTTAATAAAAGAGAAAGGTTGCCATATGGCAACCTTTCTCTTTTATTAAAGTTGAATAAGTTGATTATCCGCCTGTATCAAATTCACCGGACATTGGAGTATTTCTAACAATGCTCAGTATTACTGGGGCTTGATGGTAAATGCTATTGTTGAATTTGTTGCCTAAAACAATGATGGTGAAATTATCTTGAATAAAGCGATAAAATGAAGTGTTATTACCATGCCACCATCCATTGTGATATATTACTTTACCTCCATTTGGGAAACATAGCATTCTCCATCCTAAACCATAATTCTTAACTCCTTTTTTCTCGTGAGAATATGGAGTGTAAGCCATATCCAAAGTTTCCTGACTAAGAAGACTGTTGTTATAGAACGACTGATCCCAACGATACATATCTTCTACAGTGCTATAGATTCCTTTATCGCCATATACCCCATCAGAGAAAACTATAGGTTCGCGTCTCCAGTTGTATTTGTAACTGACAGTAGTGCCAGTAGGTGCATCCGTAGCAGGATTGAATACAAAAGAGCTAGCCATGCCTAATGGCTCGAATACATAATGGCGCATGAAATCTCTGTAATTCATTTCTGTTACTTTCTCAATGATAGAAGCTAGTGTAGCATAATTAGTGTTACTATATTTGAAACGAGTATTGGGTCTGAACTCCAATGGTGGTTTATGTGCAGTCATTAGTTTCTGTAGATCGGCATTATACATAGGTCTTCTTTCGTCACCCCAAAACTGTGGTGCCCAGTGTGTATAATCAGGCAAGCCAGACCTGTGGCACAGGAGCATTTTTATAGTTATATTCGGGTAAGGGAATTCCTTGATATATTTTTGAACAGGATCTTCAATATTCAAATATCTGTGTTGATTGAGAAACATAATCACTGCGCCAGTAAAAGTTTTTGACACAGAAGCTAATTGTACGCCGCAGTGTGAAGTTAATTTATCACGTTTCTCGTAATTGCAATACCCGAAATAACGCTCGTATAATATTTTACCCTTATAGCCAACTAATACACTACCATTAAAACCAGCATGGGATTGTTTTACATAGAAAGAATCCAGGCGACGAACTAATTTTTTGGTTTCTGCATTATTTGTATCAGCATAAAGAAGCTGAATTGGGGATAATTTTTTCACCTCGTTGAAAGGAGGTGAAGCATGTGCCGTATTTTCCTTAGAGTGACAAGCAAAAAGTATAACGGATAATATTATAAATGCAAAATAAGTTTGATTGGTATGACGCATATTTCTTATCAAAAATCTTATACAAAGTTATGGGTGGTATTCTGCAAGTTTACTGACCTAATTCTAGTTTAACAAATTTAATAACATCATCGATGAATTCATAATAACACTGAGCTATTTCATAATATCGTATAACGAAGGTTTTATACGCATTGTCTACGGGAGGGATATACTTAGCTCTACGTTCTAGCCCATGCAGGGAGCGGTCCATACCCTTCATTGTACGGTAATTATATAACCAGTCATCTTTTCGCATATAGGGAAAATAGTTTGCAAATACCTGAGGAAAGTGCTCCGACTGATTTTGTAAAATTGTGTATGTTTTTTTAGAGAAGTCTAACAATGCAGCTTCATTTGCAAATAATTTGGGATCATTGGCCAAATAATGGTCGTAAAGGCTATCCATAATTGCTCCTGAGTATAGTCTATAATCTGCTCTAAACCATACTTTGGCTCTTTTAGTAGCAGGGTGAGTATCTGTAAATCCATCAATTTTGCGATGTAACTCTATACCTTTTCTGATACCTGCCGGAAATGCTTCAAGAGCTATTTTGCCTTTAACATGATCAGCAATCATATTACCGGTAAGTATCTCTTCATCGCCAAATGAGAGGAAAGCATGTCCCAAATAATTCATAATGTAAAAGTGACGATTTATATATGAATAGCAAAAAATACTATTCGGTTTTTCGGATTAGGTTTTCTAGATCCTCATACATTGACATTAATTCTATGGTCATTTTTTCTACATATATCACCTGAGGAGCAGTGAGAAGAAATGGTGATATCAATGGTTCGTTAGGTATTATGATCTTTTCTGTATTATTAGTATCTATCTCATGTACCAAAGAGATATTCTTGTTAAACCAATAAAGACATTCATTGATCTTCTCTTGTTGTTGAATGGTGGGTTGCATGGGCGTTTTGATGTCTCCATTATGTTCTTGTTCCAGATGTATGTTGTTCATCTCTCTTGTCAACCTTACGTTGTGTGTTATTAATTGATAATATATGATGTAGTGCTTTTTGCCGGTGGGCTCCTGCATGTATCGGTTGAAAGAATCAAATACATTGCTGTTGCTGGATTCTGCATTTCGTTTGTATTTGGTCCATACTGTTTCATTTGTCTGTGGGAAGAAAGTGAAAATAAAGTACTGATAATTACTGGTGATGGCATCAATAAGATGCTTAGGTAAGTGTTTTTTATCCCAATGGGGTAATAATAGGAATCCTGCACTGACACCTAATATAGCACCACCAATAGTGCAGATTGCTCTTATCAATAGCAATTGAGGATGTAATTCTTCTTCTACCGCAAATAGCAATACCAAAGAGAGCGTGATGAAGAATGCTGCTATAGCATAGTTCTTGCGTATATAATATACCATGAACATAGAGCATAAGAATAACAGTCCTTCTTTAATATGCAATCCAGTTGGTATGCCATGCAATAGTCCGCCTGCAACACCTCCTAATACTGTTCCTATAACACGATCAAGTGCTTTTTTGAAAGTAGCTCCAAAATAAGGTTGTATAATAATTATGACAGTGAAAGGCAACCAATAACCATGGTCTATATTGGCCCATTTGTAAATAAACATACCCACTGTAGCTGCCAATGCAGTACGAAGCGCATAACGGGTAGTAAATGTATTGAGATTGAATAGAAGACGAAGATTTCTATACCAATGTTTAGGATGTAGTACAAATAGTGTTTTGATGACTGAATAAGAACGATAAACAGGTTTGTTCACAGTAACTTGTTGTAACTGCTTGATAGCTGATTCGATTAGCTTTATTGTTCGTTCGGTAAGATGTATCACACGTTGTATAGACCGTTTATGTTCAGGGTCTTCCATTTGTGCATCACTTTTTAACAATTGTAACAATTTATTCAACCTGCCAATTCGGGATATTAATAACAGTTCTTCCTCAGGCTTTGCGTTAATGACATAAACGGCCATGCGATCTACAGTCTGTTGCAGAGCCTTAAAGATGGAAAATAATTTTAGATGTACAGATTCTGCTACATCTTTTTTATTCATATTCTCCAGCTCCTCACTCATAGCAATAATATGAGTACCTACCAAAGCTGTAGCTTTGCGGAGGTGTGCTAGCTGGTATTCATTACTATTCTTATTGCTTACCTGATGCACCAATCTGCTATGGAAGTGGATAGAAGTATCTATAGCTGTCCGTACTTCCTGTTCTCTTAAATAAAGATCGCGGATATTACTTCGTGTACCTTTCCCATCCCATCCTTTGGCTACACTTTCTACAAGACCACTTATCGCTTTCCATATCAAAGCTATTGAACGGCGGTAGGGTAATTGTGCCGGAAGGAATGCAGTAGCTATTAGGCCTACTAACAGATTCCATACACCACCTATCAGTATGTAGGAGCTACGTAATTGCAATTCGTGTACATTATGTGTAGGAAACGCATTGGCAATTATGAACATTACATATACACAAATTGAAAGTCCACTACCACGATCACCCAGATTTTTAAACAGACCGGCAATAAATGCTACTACCAGCATGCTTATTACACTTAGCCATATACTTGTGCCGGTTATACTGCCAAGTACAGCAAACAGAAAAGTGAGGAAAGTACCGCCAATCAGTACTCTAAGTCTTTGAGCATAAGTGCCTTTCAGTTCTACCCAACAGATAGCTTCAGCAGTCAGTGTGATCCATTCTGCTATCTGCATTTGATTGGTTGCTAGTCCCCATATTACAGGTACTACCGTGGCAATGGCCATGCGAAATCCCCAACCCAAAATGGGTTCGAAAGTTTCATTTTGTATGAACTCGTTGAGTTTTTTATATGGTTTGATAAAGCTCAATGTATGCTTATGTATTATGTAAGAAACAATTGTTATCTCATTTTCAGTAGTTCTTTATCTACAATATTTTTGACCTGTGTACTATGGATAGTGCCCTCAATAAATATATTTGTTTGACTATTAGTATGGAATATCCAAGTGGCGGGTAATGCACCCGACCAGTCTTTATTGATCTTAGGTATAAAGCTATTGGCATCAGTTTCACTAAACCAGACTACCTCAGACTGAGTATGTTTCTTTTTAATAAATGCAGAAAGTTTCTGTTGCAGATCTTTTTTGAAATCAAGACTAGCTAATAGGATCTTTACTTTTTGGCCACTATATAGTGTTTGTAGTGTGTCGAATGTGGGAAGCTCTTGTACACAAGGTATACACCAAGTTGCCCAAAAATTGACAATATATAAGGTGTCTTTATTGGATATACGTTCTATAAGCCTATCTGTAGAATAGGATTTTAAGGGTTGTGCTATTCCGGGTATAGATATAAGAAGTAAGCATGTAATGTAGAGTAATTGCTTCATATGGGTAGTTAAGTCAAAATAAAGTTATTATCTGTATGCTGAACCTACAATAATACATTGTGAATGCTAAGTTATATCATTATAAAGCTATCATATATACAAGTTTTTCAAGCTGATCCTACCTCTTTCGCTAATCAACTAAAACACTTAGGTTTGCTCAATATTTGAACATACATATATGAACAAAGTATCGTTACTGAAAAGCAAGATAGAAGAGGCACATTTGGGTGGTGGTGCCAAACGTATAGAAAGCCAGCACAAAAAGGGTAAACTCACGGCACGTGAACGTATACAATTGCTGATGGACGAAGATTCTTTTGAAGAAGTAGGAATGTTTGTAACACACAGAAGTCGTGATTTTGGGATGGAAAAGGAAATTTATCCCGGAGATGGTGTAGTGACAGGGTATGGTACTGTGAATGGTCGCTTGGTATATGTATTCTCGCAAGACTTTACTGTATTCGGTGGTAGTTTATCAGAAACGCATGCTGAGAAGATATGTAAGATCATGGATCTGGCCATACAAAACGGTGCACCATTAATAGGATTGAATGATAGTGGTGGAGCACGTATACAAGAAGGTGTAGTGTCATTAGGTGGTTATGCCGATATTTTTTATAGGAATGTAAAATCGTCAGGTGTGATACCTCAGATATCTGCTATTATGGGGCCATGCGCTGGTGGTGCAGTATATTCTCCGGCTATTACAGACTTTATATTAATGGTAGAAAACACTTCCTATATGTTCGTTACCGGACCTAATGTAGTTAAGACCGTAACGCACGAAAATGTGACTAGTGAAGAGTTAGGAGGAGCGCATACACATGCAAGTAAATCAGGTGTTACGCATTTTGCCTGCGCTAATGAGGTAGAATGTATTGAGAACATTAAACAATTGCTGAGCTATATGCCTCAGAATTGTGAGGAGAATGCACCTGTGTATACTTATGACTTGGGTGATGAGATCCGTACTAAATTAAATACCCTCATCCCCGATAACCCTAACCAACCATATGATATCAAAGAAGTTATAGAAGAAGTAACTGACACTGATTCGTTTTTGGAAGTACATAAGGAGTATGCAGAGAATATAGTTGTTGGTTTTGCACGTATAGCTGGCCGTAGTATAGGTATTGTTGCAAACCAGCCAGTGAGTCTTGCAGGTGTATTAGATATTAATTCCAGTAAGAAAGGTGCACGTTTTGTGCGTTTCTGCGATGCATTTAATATTCCTTTGTTGGTATTGGTAGATGTGCCTGGTTTCTTGCCAGGAACAGATCAGGAATGGAATGGTATAATCATCAACGGAGCTAAACTATTGTATGCCCTGAGCGAAGCTACTGTGCCTAAGGTCACAGTTATTACTCGCAAGGCCTATGGTGGTGCCTATGATGTGATGAATTCTAAACATATAGGTGCTGATATGAACTTTGCATGGCCAACAGCTGAAATAGCAGTTATGGGTGCTAAAGGTGCAGCAGAGATCATTTTTAAAAAGGAGATATCAGATGCTGCTGATCATGAAGCAAAACTGAAAGAAAAGGAATTGGAGTATATAGAGAAGTTTGCCAATCCTTATGGTGCAGCAGCACGTGGTTTTGTAGATGAGGTAATAGTGCCTGATCAAACGCGTATCAAGCTGATAAAAGCTTATAAGATGTTGGAAAACAAAGTGGTCAATATGCCTAAACGCAAGCATGGGAACATACCATTATAGATATACACAAAAAATATGATTACTAAAAGTACGGCTACCTGTTCAGGGCCGTACTTTTGTTTTAATAAGAAACAAGTATTGATCCGATATTTAATCAGGCTTATTGACTGGATATTATTTACCAGTGTATTTGCTGCATGTTGTGCAGTAGGGCTGTGTATGGCAAGTGAACGGTTGTTGATAAATAAAATACCGCCATTATTTATTCTCTTACATACATTAGTATTCGGAAGTACATTAATGGTATATAATGCTCATTATATTTTTAAGAGATCAAAACCACAAGTATCAGACAGGTTTGACTGGTCTAAATATCATAAAATATGGCATTATCTTTTTTTGAGCATTGGCGTAATTTTGTGTGGAGTTAGTTTGCTTTTTTTACCAATGAGAATATTTACTGCGTGTATAATATTAGGCTTCCTTTCATTTGCATATTCACTACCACTACTTCCTTTCAAGAACAAAAGACGTATCAGAGAATTTGGCTGGGTAAAGATATTGGTACTAGCCAGTGTCTGGACAATAGTAACCAGTGTATTGCCAATGTTATTTTGGGCTAAAGAATTATCAAATTATCCATTTGAGATTTTGATACGTTTTGTTTTTATGTTCATTTTATGTGTTGCCTTTGATATCAGAGATATGCAAACGGATATGGACTCTGATATTTATACTTTGCCTAACCTGATAGGTGAGTGCAATAGTTATAGGCTTATGAATAGTATGCTATTATTATTCGTATTGTTGAGCATCATTCAATATACTAGATATCCTTCAGTATCTCGGTTAGACGCGCAGATATTTACCTCTGCAGGTACCTATTGGGCTATAAGGTATACTCGTAAGTATCCATCAGATAGGGCTTATCTTGCGCTGGTAGATGGTATGATGTTAGTATATGCTATCCTGATTTTACTGCAATAAAAAAGCCACCCAAAAGGTGGCTTTTTTATTGTTATGATTTAGATATTAATGCTTCAGTATTGAGATAGTGCGTTGAGCGCCATCTTTTACTATTTGCAATGCATACATACCATTAGCAAAGTTGCCGGTATTAATATTAGTTGCAAATGTATTGTTAGATACCTCTACATTTTGAGTATAGATCTTCTTGCCTGTAATGTCATACATGTTAACAGTATAAGTACCATTTACTGTATTTTCTATTTTTACTTGCAGATTATTCACTACCGGGTTAGGGAAAGCGCTAATTTCAAAATTGCCTGTAGCAATATTATTTACACCTGATGGTTGTGTTGTAAAAGTAGTGCTAGACCAAGCAGAAAAACTACCTGCTCCACAACTATCACGTACAAATACATGGTAAAGTGTACTAGGAGTAAGTCCTGTAAATGAATGTGATGCAGTAGTTGTTACAGGTCCAGCAGATGGAGCAGTACCTGTTGTATTGATAGCCCATTCGCACGCAGTAACACCTGTAGGGAAAGTCCAAGTTGCATTACCGGTAGTAGATCCTGTAGCAGAAGCAGAGAGGCCTGTTACTGTTGCGCAAGATGTACCAGCAGTTTCTTCTGTTATTGTAATATTATTTGAATTCCAAAAATCCCCACTATTAGTACCGAAACCATCCACTGCATTAAGTACCCCCCAAATTGAAATAGATCCAGATCCAGCTGCTGGTGCTGTCCAAGAAAATGATTCAACATAGGTTGTTCCACTTCCGCCAGTTCCAGTAGTTGCTGCAATTGCCGTTTTTTGTTCTACTAAATTTGTTACAAAATTTCCTGCCTGTGCAGCAGTGTTACGCATTGGATTAGATACTGTTTGAAATGTTCCTGCATTAGTTGGTGTAGTTTGAGCTGAAGTTCCATTAATTACAGCTACTTGGAAACCGAATTTAGGTAATGAATTGGCAGTAGTATTAGTTCCGGTGATTTTTATCGTATAGGTCATTCCACCTACATACTGAGTAACTGGTGTTCCTGCTGAATCTAATTCTAATGCAACTGTAATACCTGCAGTTGCAGATGAATTATGACATCCATGGCCGCAACCTACACCATTACCTAATCCTGTTTCAGCACCAGTACAATCATATCCGCTATTGTTTCCTGCTCCTGATGCACTACTACTAAATGTTACATACCCTAATCCTGCTACTGCAGTGAATAATAATGTGTTTAATAAATGTTTACGCTTCATTGTTTGTTTTTATTTAAAGTTTAAGAATTCGAAAATTTATAAAAATTTGTCTAAAATAATTGTATTAAACACATAGTAATCATGTAAATCGATAAACAAGGAAAAATTCACTATGAGTTGTGGAATTATTCACTTGAAATAGATAACATGCTAATTTTCAATGAAATACGGGGGCGGTTTTGTTTTTATTTTTACTGCACTTCTTTCCGATTATATTTGCAATCCTATGGGTCACAAGAAACTAATTCGCTTTGAGGCAATAAAAACGTTTCCAAATATATTGCAATACCCTGATAATATGCAAGGTAAATGGAGCCTTTTTTTTAATAGTAACAATCCTATAATATTAGAACTTGCCTGTGGTAAGGGAGAATATAGTGTAAATCTAGGTAGGGAGAACAAGAATAAGAATTATCTGGGTATAGATATTAAAGGGAATCGTATATATATAGGTGCAAAAATTGCATTGGAAGAGAAACTGACCAATGTAGGTTTTATGCGTACACAGATTGGTCAATTGACTAATTATTTTGCAAAAGACGAGGTTTCTGAAATTTGGATCATATTCCCAGATCCATTCCTCAAGAAACCTAAGAACAGATTGACACATGCGCGTTTCTTGCATTCGTATCAACAAGTATTGAGACCAGGTTCTAAAATCAATCTCAAAACGGATTCAAAGGAATTATACGATTTTACTATGGAAACAATAGTTGAGCAGAACTGTACTATCCATGAGAATATTGTGGATGTATATGGTACTGGAAATGCTGTTGGTGCATTAGCCATTCAGACTTTCTATGAAAAAATGCACTTGGCGGATGGTCGAACCATATATTTTGTATCTTTCTCATTACCCGAAACACCTATAGTATTACCACCCAAAGAGAAGAAAAATGTTGAATCCATTGATTGAGGGGGAAGATTATTATTTCCTGGATGATGGGCGCATGGTATTTATGGCAAAGTATCTGTTGGAACGTGGTTTTTGCTGTGGCAAGGCATGTAAACATTGCCCCTATGACTTTAAGAATGTTGAGGAACCCGTACGTTCACGTTTGTTAGCCATAAAAAATTCAAATGAGCAAGACTGAATCAGATAAAGAAAGCATATATGATATTGTCTATCAGGTAGTGCGTATGGTACCTAAAGGTAGGGTAACTACTTATGGTGCTATTGCTTCAGCTATAGGTGTAAAGTCTGGTGCTCGTATGGTAGGTTATGCCATGAACGCATGTCAGGGTATGAAACCCAAAGTGCCAGCACATAGAGTGGTTAACAGGATAGGAATGCTAAGTGGTAAACATCATTTT
Organism: Bacteroidota bacterium; assembly: GCA_037144255.1. Lineage (GTDB taxonomy): Bacteria > Bacteroidota > Bacteroidia > Chitinophagales > Chitinophagaceae > JBAWXE01. Next base: position 25,912 of record JBAWXE010000023.1, read on the forward strand.
GCAACGGCTACTACTATGGAGGAACTATTGAAAAAAGAAGGTATTAAAGTGAAAAATGATCAGGTAGTTAACTTTGAAGAATTGTTTTGGGATCCATCTGAACAATTACTGCTTTAATTTGCTTAAATTCTCCTCTCAATTGGTTATATTGTAAAGAATATAATTTTCAAAACAAACACCTGTCTGTGATTCCGAGAAATGAACATCATTTTCCCAAAACTGTTTTCATATTAATTGGCTGTCTGTACTTTTTTAGTACTTCCTGCAGTTCAAAAAGTGATGCGGAAAAAGGCAATGCAAGTGGATTTTTCTCCGGTAAGCTTTTTGATGCGGATGATTTTACCCAAATGCTCAAAAGCTCATTGCATGCTGTAGATACTAGCGACAGTACTTGGAAAAAACAGAAGATACATAGCGTTACCAATACATTGGCTTATGTATATGAAGCCAATCATTTTCAGCCTATATGGCTGGATAAAAGGAGTATAGGTGATGCTTCTACGCTTTTATTGCAAGAGATAGCAAGTATGGAGAAAGAAGGATTGAATCCGGAAAACTACCACTACTCGATATTAAGTGAGCAACTGAAAAAAATGAAAGGTGCTGAGAAGCTGGATCTGAAAAGTGTTATAACCTTCGATACACTATGTACCAGAAGCTATCTGCAAGCCTCACACGATCTGCTATTAGGGGCAGTTGCAGCACATAATGCAGATTCATTGTGGTATCATGTGAATGATACTATCTGGAATGCTTCTTATTTTCTTATCAACGAATTGACAAAGAATGATAAATATGTTTCCTTAGATTCTTTTAGAAGTAAGTTACCGGCATACTCATTATTATGTACTGAGTATAAGCGCTATCTGGAACTTCAAAAGGATTCGATTTTTGTGCTCGCAAAGAATAAAATCGCGAAAGGTAGTGCAGACGATAGTATTATGTCATCTGTTATTTATTCAGAGATCCCTTGGTCAAAAGAATATGTTGCTGATAGTAATAATAAAAGCTCGGTGTTATTACGTATATTTCAAAAGTACTATAGCTTGAGAGTTACCGGGAAAACAGATAGTGCTACTAATAGCTATTTATCTCGCGAGCCCGAAACCGTTGCGTGTATCATAAAGGCAAACCTGGAGAGACTACGCTGGTTGCCTCGTAGTTTAGAACAAGAATTTGTTATGGTGGATATACCTATGATGGGAATTGTTCTTTAATAAGGATGGTAAGGATACTATGCGAATGCGTGTTGTTGTTGGCAAACCCGAAAGACAAACACCTGCACTCAATGCTACTATGTCTAATGTGGTTTTTAACCCATCATGGGGAGTGCCACCTACTATACTTAAACAGGATGTATTACCCGGCATTACAAAGAGCGGGGCGAAATACTTGGCAAAGAAAGGGTTACGAGCTTATGATTCTAAAGGGAATAGTATCAGCTCTTACAGTATCACACCGCATAATTACAGACATTATACTTTTAAACAACCACCTGGAGATGACAATTCTTTAGGTAATATCAAATTCAACCTGCCTAATCAATGGGATATTTACCTGCATGATACACCACATAAAGAGGATTTTCCAATGAGGTATCGTGCTAAAAGTTCTGGTTGTATACGAATAGAAAAACCAAGAGAGTTTGCTGAATTTATTTTAGCTGAATTGGAAAAGAAGCGATATACTGATGGTAGAATAGATTCGGTGATAAAAACCCATAAGACCAAATACGAGATACTGGCACATAAAATACCAGTACACATCGTTTATCTGACTGCCTATGCAGATAGTACAGGTAATAGAATTCGTTTTATGAATGATATCTACAAACGCGATCCTAGGTTAGTAGCCTTACTTAAGTAATGTAGTAGAACTTGCAGGATATGAAGCTGTACTATCAGCTTTGCTGTGAATAGGTAATGAAGCCATAATGTTTTCTGTAGGCATATTATCCCACTTTTTATTCAGCCAGTAGGCTGTTTGTATATATTCTTTTTGAGGAAAATACATGAACAAGCAAGTGCCATTCTCAATAGTAAAAATAATATCCATTAAAGACTCATAAGGCACAGCCGGACAACCGAAACTGCGACCCGCCATTTTATTGCTTGCTATATACTTTCCATTCACATAGCGTGAACCATGTAATACTATACCTCTGTTGAAAGCTGCGTCATTAAAACCATGATCCATGCCATGCAAACGAAGTGATACACCACACTCGCCTACATAAGTATCACCTGTAACATAGAAACCGATGCTGCTTTTGTGTGAGTTGTTTTTGTTGGAAAAAGCAGTGGCAAATTCAGCACCTGATGCCGAACCATGTGCTACATAAGTATTATGTAATACTCTTTTAGATCGTAGGTCTATTACCCACAACCTGTATTCGGTAGAAGAACGAGAATAGTCGCAGATAGTTAATACTTGTTTGGTACTGTTCAGTTTGCCTTCTGTACGCAAATTCATATAGCCATTGTATGCCATTTTGAATACTTCATAATCAAGTGGGGTACTTTTCTTAAAGTTGATCTGTTTGTATATGTTTCTTATATAGCTATCTACCTCATTTTCTTTATTTGTATTGTTCCCATCCGATGGTTCGAATGCTGAAGCATGAAAAGAAAATGAACTGACAAGGCTGATCAAAAAACACAATATAATTTTCTTCATTTCACGTTTCCTTGTATGGTTCTCAGTGACTCTATAAGGTTAAAGATAGGCAGGATAAGGCTTGTGGCCATACATGAGGGGTTTCTTTAACTTGAACTTAACAGACTTTATATATCATAAATGTACTGAAATGCTTGCTCATCAATGCTTTGAACATACTCATATAACAATATATCATTTGAGCTATTTTCATTTATATGTGACTGATTTTTAGTTACATATGTGTCTTTAGTATGTAACGATGTAGAATAGCAGAAGCGCAAATTTGCTTACATTTGATGGTCTTAAAAATCTTTTTTGTTTATGAAAGAAGTGTATATCATTTCCGCTGTGCGCACCCCAATGGGTAGCTGGGGCGGATCACTGAAGGATTTCTCTGCTCCTAAATTGGGTGCTATAGCTATCAAAGCTGCATTGGAAAGAGCCGGAGTAAATGCAAGTGAAGTAAATGAAGTATTTATGGGTAGTGTTATGCAAGCCAATCTGGGACAAGCACCTGCACGTCAGGCTGCACGTTTTGCAGGTGTGCCTGATAACGTACCATGTACTACCATCAACAAAGTATGTGCCAGTGGTATGAAATCCGTCATGCTAGGTGCACAAGCTATTATGCTGGGTGATGCCGATGTGGTAGTAGCCGGCGGTATGGAGAGTATGAGTAATGTACCTTTCTACAATGAGAATCTGCGTTGGGGAAACAAGTATGGTAATGTAACCATAATTGATGGTATAGTTAAGGATGGTCTTACTGATGTTTATCACAATTATCCAATGGGTAATGCTGCTGAACTTTGTGCTAAGGAATGTAATATCAGCCGCGAAGCACAAGATGCTTTTGCAATCGAAAGTTACAAACGCAGCCAAAAATCACAAACTGAAGGTCGTTTTGATAATGAGATAGTACCGGTAGAAATACCACAGCGTAAGGGAGATCCTATCAAATTCAGCAAGGATGAAGAACCTTGGAATGTAAAATTCGATAAGATACCTGATCTGAAATCTGCATTTGTAAAGGATGGTTCCGTAACTGCTGCTAATGCAAGTACCATGAATGATGGTGCTGCTGCTTTAGTACTAATGAGTAAAGAAAAAGCTGAAGCTCTGGGTCTAAAGCCAATAGCAAAAATAAAAGGTTTTGCAGATGCAGAACAAGCTCCTGAATGGTTCACAACTACTCCTTCTATCGCTTTGCCTAAGGCTGTAGCCAAGGCTGGTTTGAAAATGGAAGATATTCAATACTATGAACTGAATGAAGCGTTTAGCGTAGTAGGGTTGGTGAATATGCAGAAAATGAATCTGAAGCCTGAACAAGTGAATGTGAACGGTGGTGCAGTATCATTAGGTCATCCATTAGGTTGTAGCGGTGCTCGTATCCTAGTTACTTTGATCAATGTATTGAATCAAAACAATGCTAAGTATGGTGCAGCAGCTATTTGTAATGGTGGCGGTGGTGCTAGCTCAGTAGTGATAGAAAGAATGTAGAATTAATTCCGGTAAATAGTTTAAAGGCTGTTCAATAATGAACAGCCTTTATTGATTTATAATGCTTTTGATTTTTTCTGATTGTATTTTTTCAGAAAGGCCTCAAATTCTTCTAGGCTATAGCTACTTAGGTTATGACTGGCTACCAATCCCCCTTTTTGTGCGGCCATTACTCCATAGTACACATCATGAAACCCTGCTATAGCATGTGCATCAGGGTCTATAGATAGTAATACTCCTTTTTCTATTGCATACTCTATCCATTTCCAGTCTATATCTAGTCTGCGGGGGTGGGCATTTATTTCTATTACTACATCATATTCTGCACAAGTATCTACTACTTTTTTATGGTCTAAAGGGTATCCTTCTCTCGATAGTAACAATCTGCCTGTAGGATGCCCTAATATGGTAGTAAATGGGTTGCGTATTGCGGTAAGTACCCTGTCCATAGCTTTCTCTTCCGTCATTTTGAGATTACTATGTACAGATGCTATTATAAGATCGAAGGTGTTGAGTACATTATTGTTGTAATCTAGATTACCATCGCCCAGTATATCGGCCTCAATACTCTTAAATATTTTGAATGGGGCTAGTTTAGTGTTGAGTGCATCTATCTCTATATGCTGTGCAGCTATTCTATCAGCACTAAGCCCATTTGCATAGAATGCAACTTGTGAGTGGTCGCTGATCACCAAATATTCATAGCCTTGATCTCTGGCTCCTTTGGCCATGTCTTCCAGTGTATTAAGCCCATCACTCCAGGTAGAGTGGGAGTGAATAATACCTTTGATGTCACTCGCTTGTATGGTCTTAGCTATTTTATTATTAGCTGCTTTTTTAAGAATATTTCCTGTTTCTCTTTGTGCAGGCGTGATGTATTGTAATTTATTGGCTGCAAATATTGATTCTTCGTTTTCTAATGTAGCTGGTATTATGTATTTATCATTGAATGCGTCTAAGAATTCTGAGCTACAACTTGTTGTAAAGAGATCTTTGTAAAATACATCTGTATTGGCAAAATGAAATTTTAATGTTGGTTGATAAGGTAAACGCACTACTAGTAATTTATTTTCATTGTTTACAACAATATCAGGTATGTTTTGAAATTCACCTTGTATGCTACTCTGTGTTGCATCGGTAATAATATCTATGAACTCCAGCGTTACATTTTGTCTACGAAAATCACCGGTAAATGAGAATAATTGTTTTGGAAGGCTTTTGCGTAAGTGTTGTAGAATGTTATTGGCTATCTCTTCTACATCAGCCCATAAATGAAAGCCTTGATTTTGTCTGATAAAAGCTATGTTTTTTAGTACACTTTCCTGTGTTTTCTCACCAAAGCCTTTAACTGACATCAGTCTGTTCTCATGACAAGCATATTCCAGTTCTCCTACCGTTTCTATGCCCATCTCTTTCCATATTACAGCTAATTTCTTTGGACCTAGTCCCTTAATATTCAGCATTTCTATGATGCCTGAAGGGGTAGAGGCTATTAGATCTTCTAATGCTGCCAATTTACCTGTCTTTTGTATTTCTCTTATTTTATGTCCAATGGCATCGCCTATACCTCTTATACTGAAAAGCTCAGAATCATCCATAAGGGATATTTCCTTTGGTAGTTTTTCTATATTAAAGGCTGCACTGCCGTATGATTTGGATTTGAAACTATTCTCCCCATGTATGTCCATTAGTTTGGATAATAGAGAAAAATGGTCAGCGATCTCGTAATTGGTCATAGCTTATTTGATTGACTATACTCAAAAGTCAACAATCAAATTCAAAAAGAAAAATAGATTTTTATTTTGTTAGGATAGGCCCTAAGCTACACTATGTTGGCAGCGTTCCCTTACCCACGATTTTACTAATATTAATTGTTCTTCGCGTGTCATGTTGCTGTTATCCAGCATCAGGGCATCCTCTGCTCTGTGTAAGGGGCTTTCTTCTCTGTTACTATCTACATAGTCCCTAAGCTCCAGATTGTGTTTTACTTCATCTATAGTAATGTGTGGATTACTAACATATAGTTCTTCAAAGCGACGCATGACACGTACTTCCGGTTCAGCTGTCATGAATATTTTTAGTTCAGCATCTGGGAACACTACAGTGCCTATATCACGTCCATCCATTACTACGCCTTTTTTCTTGCCCATTTTCTTTTGCTGAGCCACTGCAAATGAACGAACTTCTTTTACAGCAGCTACTTCACTTACTTTTTCAGCTACTAACATTTCACGTATTAGGGTAGCTACATTTTCATCGTTTAATTGTATCTCTGATTGTTCAGAGGCTTCATTGAATACAA
>JBAWXE010000024.1:0-31851 GCA_037144255.1 Bacteroidota bacterium
GCATTGCCCCTGAGACCATTGCTCAAAATCTGGAAGCATACAACCTCACCACCACAGCATCAGGTATTCTCGATTTCGAATACAAAGGCGAGACCCTGCAGATCAAATTTGCCGATGGCAGCAGCTACGAATATTTTGGCGTACCTAAAGCTATCTATGTAAAACTGGTAAATGCCCCTACTCCGGGTCGTTTTGCCCGTCGTCACATCTACGATTCATTCGTATACCGAAATGTAGAAAAGACTGCTGAGGTAGTAGCTACACCATAACATTGAAAACTTACTCCAAACCTGATATATATCATTAACTAAAAGGCAGTATAATTTTATTATTGTAGCTTGCTGTATTCCTTGCTAAGGGCATACAATAAAACATATACAAATGAGACCGGAAAGTTTAATGATGTCATACGGCTACAAGCCCGAATTATCTGAAGGTGCTATCAAAAGCCCCATTTTTCAAACCTCTACTTTCGTTTTCAAAACGGCTGAAGAAGGCAAGGCTTTTTTCGAGGTAGCCTATGGTCTACGTCAGCAAAACGAAGGGGAGCAACTGGGTCTAATATACAGCCGTATCAATAATCCGGATATCGAGATACTGGAGAACCGTCTCACCCTTTGGGATGAGGCCGAAGAATGTGCAGTGTTCGAATCTGGTATGTCAGCCATTACTACCGTTCTCCTCGAATTTCTCAACCCCGACGATCTGTTACTTATCAGCACCCCACTCTATGGTGGCAGCGATCACTTTATCAAAAAGATACTGCCTAAGTACAATATACATGTGGCCACCTTCAAGGTAGACCATACACCAGAGCAGATAACAGAGATAGTGAACAATACAGGCATGGCCGATAAATTGGCTATGATATACATTGAGACCCCCGCCAATCCTAACAACGATCTCATAGATATTGCAGGTAGTAAAAAACTAGCACAGCATTTCTCACGCCCTGATAAAGAGGTACTGCTGGCAGTTGATAATACTTACATGGGGCCCGTATGGCAGCACCCACTCAAACATGGTGCCGATCTGGTTATCTATTCTGCTACCAAATACATCGGTGGTCATAGCGATGTTATCGCCGGTGCGGTACTGGGTACTGCAGCCAATATCAAACGTGTAAAAGGTCTCCGCACCTTCCTCGGCAATATGGCCGGCCCTTGGACAGCTTGGTTACTCATGCGCAGTCTGGAGACACTCAAAGTACGTATGGATATGCAAGCCCTCAATGCAGAGAAAGTAGCTGCATACCTCAATACACATCCTCTAGTAGAAAAGGTATACTATATAGGCAACCTCACTCCTGCCGATGGTCGCAAGTACGAGATACGTCAACGTCAGTGCCTCTCAGGTGGTGGTATGATATCTTTTGATATTAAGGGTAACGAACATCAGGCTTTCAAATTCCTCAATGCTCTCAAACTCATCAAACTGGCAGTGAGCCTGGGTAGTACAGAGAGCTTGGCTGAGCATCCCGCTACCATGACCCATGCCGATGTAGACCCTGCTCATAAAACAGAACTCAGTATTACAGAAAAAATGATTCGCTTGTCTGTAGGTGTAGAGAATTATAACGATATCATTGCTGATATTTCACAGGCTTTAGATATAGCAGCAAAACCATAAAGTGATCAAAAGACTTTCATCAGTCCTGCAAACACCACTATGATACCTAAGCTGGTAAGACCATACAGAACAAAGCTGAAATTGCTATGTGTAAAAGAACCTGTCAGTGTCATGATACAACTGGCTAGGCATATCAGTGCGCCTACTAACACCAGTGCCAGTGCTTGAGATCTGTTCTTTGCATCTCGTAGCTTGGCCACTTCTTTCAGTAGCTCGGTCACATGATATTCTTCATGCCCCTTTTGTACTAATGCAGTTACTATCTCATCCTTGCTTTGCCCATTATTCAGCAAACTAAGTATATGTGCGCTCAGCGATGCGCTTTGGATTTCTTGAGACATACAGGTTTAGTTCTTAGTGATATACAAGTTATATAATATCAGATATAAAAACAAATAATTTTTATATCTGCAACATTATTTTAATTTGTTATTTATATTAGACATGAACATTATAAATTATTGTAATTACCCCAATGATTAATTTAGCCTTACCACTTTGTGCCCAAAAGATACTTATACTCATTCTCTCAGTTCTAAGTACAAATCCTGCTATTTTTACAAGCGCATAGCACGTACTTAATATGATCAATGACCTGATAATAGCGGAAAAAAAAGCTGCCCAGCTCTTTGCAGAGGCCGAGAATCGACATTTTTTCAAAGCAGGCCAAACTGAAAAAGAACTTAATACCAAACTTTTTCAATTGGCAGAAGAAATGTTCGGCATTCGCAAATACTGGCATAAACGTATAGTGCGATCCGGTACCAATACCCTGCTACCCTACAAGGAAAATCCACCCGACCTGCTAATTAAGTCTGATGATATCCTCTTTATTGACTTCGGCCCTGTATTCGAAGAATGGGAAGCAGATTTCGGCAGAACATATGTTATTGGCAATGATCCTTACAAAACAAAGCTCAAACAGGATGTGGAAACAGCTTGGCATATAGGCCATAAATATTTTCAGCAAAATTATCTATCGCTTACAGGTGCAAATCTATATCACTATACGCAGCACCTGGCTACTTCCTTCGGTTGGGAATATGGCAATGCTCATTGCGGACATTTGATAGGTAATTTCCCTCACGAAGAAATACTGGGTGAAGAAGAAGTAAACTACTTGCATCCTAATAATAACATTCTCTTATCCGCCTCGGATAAGTTGGGTAATAAACGTTACTGGATATACGAGATACACTTTGTAGACAAAGCTAAACAAATAGGCGCGTTTTTCGAACAACTTGTGAGTGAATAATAGCAAGACTCTTACTCCTCTATCCTGAAACTGATACTGGCTATAGTACCTTTCGATGCGCCTTGTTCATCCAGCATATCATTGATACTAAATGCAATCTCCTTGCTATGTATAATGCGTAGCTGTGCTATTCGCTTCTCTACATTCTCCAGTCCGAAAGACTGATGCAAGGAATCCGATCGACGTTGCGACTGTGTAATACCTATTCCATTATCCACTACTTCTATATGCAGCAAATTATCCTCCTCATATATGCGTATCTGCACATAGTTATCCGGCGATTGTTTAGGCATCAATCCATGTTTGATGGCATTCTCCACCAACGGTTGTATCAGCAATGGCGGTATCATGATCTCGCTCAGCTCTACCGACTCATCAATTTTTATCTCATAATTCAGCGTATCCGGAAATCTGAGTTTTTCCAGTTTCAGATAATTATAGATCAGGTCCACTTCCTTTTGCAGCGGTATGAACTCTTTAGAGATATTGTGCATATTCTGCCTTACCAAGTCTGCAAACACTCTCAGGTAGGTATTGGCAGCCACCTTATCATTAGCATTTACCAGACCCTGTACATTATTCAGTGTGTTGAAAATAAAATGTGGGTTCATCAAGGCATTTAGTGCTTTATACTCCGATTTCAAATATTTGATATTTGCCTCATTCTCCTTTTCTTTTTTCTTCTTTTCTCTTTGTATCAGAAAATTCATCACGAACCAGAATACTATACAGAAGGCAGCAAATACTATAGATAGAAACCAGAAAGTAGCCCAAAATGGTTTGGCTATTGTAAAACTGAAAGCTATAGGTTTACTATAATCACTGGATGCACTCCTAGCTCTTACCTTAACTATAAAATTGCCATAACCAGGATCAAATAGGTTGATCTCTTCTCCCTTAATATTATGCCAGTTATCTGCCTCATGGTCCAGATCATCATCGGTTATAGAGTACTCATACACTAAATCCTTACTGTTCATAGATAAGGTGAGAAAATTAATGTTGATATTCTCTGCCTGCTTATAGGCCAGTTCCATACCGGAATGAATAGTATAGGACTTATCCATCGATTTCATACATGTAAAATACAATCTGGGAGGATCCGGCTTATGTAATAAACTACTGATCTTTACTGCTACAACGGCACCATTCTTTAAAAAATAACAATCCTTCCCATCAGATGTGATATACTCAGCCTGACTTGGCAAATAAGGATTCTCTACGGTATGTATAGCTATTTTCTGCTTACTACCTGCAGAGTATAATGTCAGGACCTTATAGGCATTATTGGTACTGATGATGATATGATTAGAATCCAGACGACACAACTGATTCCACACATTCTTTTGGTCGGGTATGGGTGTTATAACTATACTATCAGTATTGGCATATTCGCATATCACCAGTTTATTACTATGAGTAAAACCAATTAAGTAATCGCCGTAAAAATGGAACCAATTAAAGGTCACATTCTTGAATTGCGGCTGCTCTAATACTTTGCTATTTACAATCTTATATACCTTATCTATCTTAGAGAACCATATAGTGTTGTCCGGTGCTTTAGCCATAGCAAATATCCTGTTCAGGTATCTGGGTTCTCTGCTGTCTATACCTGTAGAAGTACCAAAACGCTGCACATGAATCGCATTATCTTTGGCCATTTGTGCATTATCCCAGTATAGTATATCATCAAAAGATTTTACATAGGTATATTCAGGCGTTATAAACACTTTTTTTGATACATAGGCCAATGTCGAATCATTATACAACTTTACCTTAGGTTTTGCAGATAATATGTTGTCTATAATAATACTACTGCTATTGCCTATATTATAATACCTGTGATCGTCTTCTATATGATAACACTGATCATATTGTACACGGGTATTATTTACCAAATTCTTTTTAAAATCAAATAAACACTCTGCTTTCCCGTCCTTGAATCTGTAAAAATTATTATTGTCTGTAGCATAGAACAAGAAACCGCTATCTATTTTGGCATACTTCACTACTCCATCATATACATGCTCCTGGCGCATATTATTCAGAAAGTCTTTGCTAAGGCTATACACTCCATTGTTAAGTGTAGATATCCAGTAGTTACCATCTATATCCTGTGTCATACTGGATATCTTATTGCCTTGTAGAATCTGTTTATCATTATTTATCAACAAGCCATTATTTGTACAGGCAAAAAAGTTCTTACCATCACTATACATCCGGTACACAAAATATTGTGAATATAAATCCCTATCGCTGTGAAAGATCTCTTTGAACGACCTGTCATATACCCTATGGTCATTGAACAGGTACTCACCACTTTGCGAAAAAGTAAAATTGATCCTTTGGTCCGCAGAATGTATCTTTTCCTCAATCACATTGCTATTGGTATCTATTACTACTGTGCGCTCGGGAAACAACAATTCAAATCTATTGGCAGAAAGGCAATGAATATGTATCAGGTTACTATGATAATCCACCGAGAAATTCCTTTTCAGCGGGTATATAGTGAGTTTGTTCCTTTTGATGGTGACTATTTTGGTCTCTGCAAAAAAGTAGAGCGAAATAACACTATCCTTATCTACCTCAATATTTTTGATATACGCATCCTTAAATGGGAGTTTCAGGAATGGCGTATTATTACCGGTATGAAAGATGCCATCTTTATAATAACATAGTTGCCCATTGAAACTGCCCAACCATAAGCGGCCAAAAGGGTCTTCCTTGAAATAGAAGATCTCATTATCTGATAGCCCATCGAATGCTGAAAAACTCTCAAAGCGAATACCATTATATCTAGCAACACCCTTATCTGTAGCAAACCACAAAAAGCCTTTATGATCTCTGAACACATCATATATATTGCTACTGGGCAGGCCATTCTCTACAGAGAAATGACTTACCGGGTATTCCTGTGCATATGCAGGCACAAAGCTACATAGCAACAGTAGTGCGCATATGGTATTCCTGTACCTATGCATCGTAGAATTGATTGCTTTTGAGAAAGGATATAAAGCTACTGAAACGTCTGCGGCCTATGGGTAGTGTAGCATTGTTCTTCATGAGCAGGTAGGGATTATCTTCTTTCATTACCTTTTGTATACGACGGCAGTTGACCAGATATGACTTGTGTATACGATAGAACATATCATCGGGCAGCAGTTCCTCATACTCAGATATGGCATGACTGAGCACTATTTGCTTCTCTACATCATTGATAAGGAATACTACTTTGCAATAACTGCCCATGGCCTCGAGATAGCATATATTCTTGAAGTCTACTATCTCTATCTGTTGGTTATCTCTGAGAGTGATCTTGTTGGTGCGAAGACCATTATTTACATCATGTGAGAGTGTATCATATACCTGTGAAACATCCAGCAGGTGTTTGTACTTCAGTTTCTCATTCAGTTTCTGCACTGCATTGCTTAGCTCGGGTATGCTGATAGGTTTGAGTATATAGTCTACGGCATTGAGTTTGAAGGCACGTATGGCATACTCGTCATAAGAGGTAACAAAGATGATCTCGAAAGGGAATGGATATATACGCTCTAGAAAATGGAAGGCATTCTCGTTAGGCATTTCTATATCCAGGAAGATGGCATCGGGTTTCTTTTCTTGTATCAACAACTCTGCCTCTGTGGTATTATGAGCTATGCCGGATATATGGATATCGGGGTCTACATACTCGAGGAGGATGCTGCTCAGATTTTTACAAGCCTCCTTTTCATCATCTACTATAATTACATTCAGTCTGGTCTTTGAATTGGGCATATGGTACCACCATTATGGGTCTATAACTAATACCAAGATAAGAACTAATCAGCAAGGGAGGAACAGCGTATATCAATAATTATACTCTATGTTATCGTGTTTTACTTTGGCTATCCAGTCGCCGATGAGCTTGGGGTACTGGCCCTTGGTCTTACGAAATTTCACCTCGTTGGCATAGAGGTAAACGGTGCCATCCTTGACCAGGCCTACGAAGTAGAGGTTGCCACCATGAATACTGATGATACCTGCATGGCTGAGCTCTTGACCCGTGGCAGAGCCGGTGTATACCTTATAGTCTGTATAGCCCTCTGTGAGCGGTTCCATAGAGAAATTGCGCATACAGGCCACCAGCTGGGGGTAACGATCATCCAGCTGATTGCGCAACCTGCTGTTCATGGCATCATCGAGAAAGATGAGGGTAGCAGCAGAGTCCTTCTTTACTACAGCCTTGACAGTATCTGTAACTACAGCAACCGATGAAGCTTTGAAATAAGGGCCTTCATAGATACCCGCTTTATTGCCTTCATTCTGTCCTTTTTGGGAGATGGTGATGTAGAGATCGCTATTGAAGGAGAAAGCCAGTTCCAGACCCATAGAGGAGAAAGTGGCGGTCTTAAAACCTGTGCCCAATGCAGTACCAGCTATATCAGATGCATCGGCATACTGATCTGAATGAATGGAGAAATCGAAAGTATTATCGGCGGCCTCGCGAATGGTAAGAGTGGCTTTGCGGTTGCCATCTTGGAGTACGAAGGTATCGCCGGTATGTACCAGATTGGTGAGATAGAATTTTTTACCAGAGGGATTGAAGCCTGAGTTGCAAGCGCAACAACAGCTAAGAATTAACAATAAGCCCAAGAGGTATTTGTACATATTAAGGCACAAAATACGAGAAGTAATAAGAATAGTGAAAGCGCATGTCCATATGAAAATAACACATACAAAAAAGCCATACCCTTGAAAAAGAGTATGGCTATGAAAAGTTCATTGCAAACAAGAAGCTCAGTATTTGTGCTTTTGTTGTGCTTTCGTTGTGCTTTCGTTGTGCTTTTATTGTGCTTTTATTGTGCTTTTATTGTGCTTTTGTTGTGCTTTTTAGGGTGAAAGCACAATGTAAGTAATTGAAAATGAATGAGTTTTATGCAGCAGGGGCTGAATTTTGTTCATTCTCTATCATTTCTTCATCATCGCAATATTCGTCGTAAAGGTTATTGTTATTGGCACCTTTTACCAATGATTGTTCTGTGATTCGTTCGTCTATGACGCATTCGGTATAGTTTTTAATAGTATCTACCAAGCCGGGATCGGAATATTTGATAATATCTATAAGAGGCACAAATGCTTCTTTCATTTCGCTGAGAGAAGAGTTCTGTTTGAGCTGCCGGATAGTAGCAACAATATTACGGCGGATGGTAGTTTCCTCGACAGTAGGAATGCGATCTCCTACTTTTCGTTTGCTGATGCGATCGTTGATCTCCTGAAGTTCGTGATACAGGTCCTCAACAAGAATTGCCGGCATTTGGCGATGCTTGTTGCGTAGGACAGTCCATTTGCCATCGCGAGCCCAGTTTTGAATGGAATTGCGATGAACGCCTAGTTTTTCTGCAATCTGAGGCTGAGTAAGGCGAGAGTGGATGTAAAGTTGACGGGCAATTTCTTGTTCATGGTCTTTGGATGACATAGTAAAGCGATTTAAAAGTTTAAAAATGGGTGTAAAAATACTATGGAGAAGGAGGGGTTTCCAAAAAAAGATATCCACTTTTTGGAAAGGCGGCAATGCGATAATCCCGAATCGAGTTTGGGACAAGAGTGAGAAATGTAACCCAGCATTATCAAATTATGATGAGTTAGCCGAGGTTCTTACATTGGCTTAAGAGATTCCTATCTACATTAGGAATGAGGATAGTAATGGGGATACCAGCCCAATCAATTAACTACCTGATAACAAATGTTATTGATATATAAAATATCACTAACTACTACTATTAGCTACAAAAAACAGCTTATCTTTGTAATAGAAATGAAATACCTCATCATCGCCATATTAATTTCTATACCATGTTATTACTACTTTGTAGTGATATCGCATGGAGATTATGAGCGTGGCCTGTATGAATATCAATACCGTAACAGGGTGATGTTGGGTACTGAGGAGAATAATAATACTATGGGTACTGCACCTGTAGACGGACGAGTAGCACAACCTTATACCAACCCTTACGAAATGACCAACCCTTATGGTACTACCAAGTTGGCTCCGCAGACTCCTACTTTCAACAAACTGAACAGTTCTCTTACCGCACCCGGAGCATCATCTGATCAGCAACGCCAGGCTGCAGCATCGGCAGCATTCTCATACGAAGTAACACCGCCTGCCAAGAATTAATACACAAGTATTGCTTAATTTTATGGTTATATACTTACAGTGCATAGCTATGCGTTAGTGTGTATATACGACAGCCACAGATACATGAACCTAAGAAGAATCCTGCTATTATTTTTGACACTGGTATCATTACAGTCTTGCTCTATCATAACAGGCAGTACAAAAGTAAGATACAAGGTAAGGGGTAAGACCATCATAACGATGCGAATACCTAAGGGCTATACCCGCAAGATAATAGTAGGCGGGCCGAGTGAATATTTTCAGTACCAATACCGATACCCCGATAGCAGTATGCTGTATGTGACAGACGAACTGGTGGGCAACCCCAATGCTGCACAGATGAAGGAGGCAGGCTATAGTAATAAGGTATTCTCGGTGTACTTTGAAGAGCAGAGCGATGCCCTACCTGTAGAGGGACTGGATAGTACGGGCAAGTATTGGAAGAACCAGTTTGCCGACCGCTACAGTATAGGATTTATGAAAGTGGGCTACAGCAAAAAGAACGCCTACGACAAAGCTGTAAGGAAGTACCATATAAGAAAAAGAAGACTGGGCATGAAAGCGCCTTAGGGAGTGCTATAAATTTAGCTTGCTGGTGTAGAACTGCAACAAGGGCAGGCAATAAATCAAGTACAGAATGCGTAAATTATTATTCATATGTTTTATTCTATTCTTTTCATCATGCTTTAGCCTATTTGATAAAGAACAAAAAACGCTAACAAGAATCGATATTGATGAACATTGTAAAATAGAAGCCAATCTGATTATGACGGGAGCAACAACAAAAGATGTTGTTCAAATTGTATTAGTAAAGGATAATAATTCGAAAATCATTGGGACTTATGAATCTTATGACTGGGTAGAGCTAATAAAAATGCCTAATGATAGTTTACTAGTCAAACTATCAAACTCAACAAGTTATCTAAATCATATTGATACTCAATATATAAAGTTGCAAAAAGGGTAAATAACTGAGATCAGTGAAATGAAATAATACATGTTTAGCTTGTTGGTGAAGAACACCAACCTTTAGATTTACATTCTAATAAATTTGTATTCAAGGGCGTAGTGTGGAAAGTAATTACTGCTTGGCTGCCACTGAACGATTATTGATGATGGCGAAAAAAGTAAGCATCAAGAAACCGATAGCAGAAAATAAATACCGCATTTTATTGTTGTAGTAAGCCGCATATAATATACCAGAAGCTCCCATAGCCCCACCAATGATCCTGAATAGTATAAACGCTTTTTTCATTGTACAATTATTGGTATGGTGATATAAAGGCTTAATAAAGTATATAGACTAAGTTACAAAAAAAAATGAGAAAACATACGGTACAATTATTAAGTATTGAAATTCATTAATACAATTTATTTAACTTGCAGTAAACACCATTCATGTCGAAACCAGTAAAACAAACTGAGCAGCCTGAAGAAAAACGCCCTGTTGTAATGACAGAAGAGGAGCGTTTGCTACAAGACATGAATAGATCTGATATGGAAAAGTTTTTGCTGTTCACAGAAATGCTGCGCAGAAATGCCCTGTACAAAAAAGCTACCATAACCCATAAGCCTTAGTAGATGGATGTACTGAATGATTCGTTATTGAAGTTTTGGAAATGCCTGAATGAGCATGATGTACAATACATTATGATAGGTGGTTTCGCTATACGATTTCATGGTTTCAACCGTAGTACAGATGATCTGGATATGTGGATAGAGGACACTACTGCGAATAGAAAAAAACTTAGAGCAGCATTTAAGGAATTGGAATACGGTGACCTACCCATGCTGGAAACTATGGATTTCATACCCGGCTGGACGAACTTTCATATTGGAGAAGGTATGGAATTGGATATCCTTACAGAAATGAAAGGATTAGAAAATACTTCTTTCAAACAATGTAAGGAACAGGCATCAATTGCCGAGATAGCTGGCATCAGAATACCTTTCCTACACATCAATCAATTGATAGAAAATAAAAAAGCTACGAACAGGCCTAAAGACAGGATAGACGTTATAGAATTAGAAAAGATCCTACAATTAAGAGGAAGTAAGTAGTGACTATGTTTAGCTTGTTGGTGAATAACACCAATGCCAGGCTGAAAAAACAAATCAATGGCAAAAAAATTTACTTTTTATTTCTTAGCTTTTTCTGTTTGCAAAATGTAAATGGTCAAGTAAATAAGAATGTACTTGTAGGATTGTGGCAAGTAGACAAGCCAGAAGAAACTTCTATGAATTTAGATACCTATCATTTTTTTGAAAATAATAGGTTTGTTTTTAACCCCAATGCCTATAATGGCTTAAATCGCATCATTAGTATAGTTGGGAAATACCGCTTAATTGGTGATACTCTTTTCTTAACTCCAGATTCAACACAAGAAGTAATTGGTGCAATATAGTAAGGAGCGAGATTACTACATTTTCTGATACATGGGAAATCATTAATGGGAAAATCAAAATGTTCGCTTGTAAAAAGAAAACAAAGCAAGCGATATCAATAAAGGTTTTAGTAAATGAGTCTGCAATTCTATTAGATACTCGTAAATATTACAGGGTTAAAGAATAGTCAAGGGAATAAAAAAACATCCCCATGCATCAGCATGGGGATGTTTCAATTAGTATCTATAGATTGTTACTAGTAGGTTTTCTTCTTTTGTTTTTCTTTATCGGCTTTTTCTTTCTTCTCTACCATCTCCAGTACATTGGCTATGTTAGTATGGTCTATACGTTTACCACGGATGATCTTGTTCTCATCCAGCAGGTATAGTACGGGTGTAGAGTAGATATCGTACTTGGCACGATAGTCGCTCTTGTTGGCTGGGTCGTAGACATGTATCCAGTCCTTGAGGTCGTTCTTCTCTATGAACTCTTTCCATTTCTTCTCATCACCCTCGGTCTTGATAGCCATTACCTTAACGCCTTTAGGTTTCAGTACTGCTTTGTATACAGAGTCCAGCACAGGTATCTCGTGTTGGCAGTGGCCACATTCAGGAGACCAGAACACCAGCAAAGTGTACTTGGCTTTGATATCAGATAGACGATGCTCTACATTATTGATATCTACCAGTTTTATCTCAGGGGCTTTGTTGCCTATAACGTTAGGGGCTATCTTAGATGCATACTTGATGTATTTCTGCAAGTCGGTATCGTGCAGCCAATAAGCATCGCCTTTCATGTAGTACTTCTCTATCAGGTATACCACTGCGGCATCCATGCCCATTATCTTACTATGCTCTGCATTGTATTCCAGATACCATAGTGTGTAGTGGAACAGTTCTTTACTGCCACGAGTCTTAGCCAAGAGCATATCGGCTTCCTTCTCTATACTATCAGGTATAGGTACTACCATCTTATTGATGTACTGATCGAGTTTGCCATCGTACAAAGGAGTATTGATAAGACGATCGTCAGTAAAATCAAACTTATCCCAATAGTGGTCTTTGAAATAGTGGTAAGCGAAAGTAGAATCTTCTTTACCATCGGGCAGATAGTGTTTGCCCTCAGGCACTACTGGCTCATCCAGTGCATTGAATACAGAGGCGAGAATAGTGCGTGGGTACTGTTGTGTATAGTCATGACGATAGTCTTGCAAGGTTTTAGATAAGGCTTTCATCTTCTTATCTATGGCCATAGTATCGGCATGGTTCTTAGCAGTCTCAGCAGATTTTTTCAGAGCTTCGTATTTCTCGCCATAGTCTCTGAGGAATTTCTGATACTCCATAAAACGATCGTTCTCCGGAGAGTTCTTGAAAGTAAGACCAACGGGTATATCGCTTTTAGACTTTACAGAAACATTAAATTCATCACCATTATTGAGTAGTACCTCGAACAGAGTACTCATATCAGATAATAAGATGACATAGATACCACCCAGTAGTTCTTTGTCGCTTTTGATAACAGCTACCCCATTCTTATCGAAACGGGCAGAGTCTGATTTGTAGATCTTGGGCAGGGGCAAACCATAGTAGTGCGCCAAGTATACCATTGAATCTTTCACCCCGGGGATCTTTACCTGAATGTGGTATCCGTCGCGGGCCATTGTGTTCATTGCGGTGCCTGCTAATAGCAGTGCTAATAGAATAATACGCTTCATAAGTGCAATCTAAGACAAAAATTGTTTGTGTAATGGTTGGTAATAAAGTGGCTGCAAGTTAAATGATAACATTCTTTTCACAGTTTTGAAAATCATAGTTGTTCTACGAATATATAGAAATAGTAGATTTGGATAGACAAAAATACAAAACCTTATAAAAAAACAAACATGCGCAATAATCACGAAATAGACTATCGCATTATCGGTGAAGAAATGCAATATGTAGAAATAGAGTTGGACCCTATGGAGACCGCTGTGGCAGAGTCGGGCAGTTTTATGATGATGGAAGATGGTATACAAATGGCTACTATATTTGGCGATGGCAGCCAGCCACAGGGTACGGGTTTTCTGGATAAACTGTTCTCAGCAGGGAAAAGAGCCCTGGTGGGCGAAGGGCTATTTATGACCACATATACTAATATTGGTCAAGGAAAGAAACGAGTATCCTTTGCATCGCCCTACCCGGGTAAGATCATAGCTCTTGATCTGCAACAACTGGGCAATAAGGTAATATGCCAAAAAGATGCATTTCTGGTAGCAGCCAAGGGCGTATCGATAGGTATTGAATTTCAAAAGAAACTGGGGACAGGATTGTTTGGCGGTGAGGGTTTCATCATGGAGAAACTGGAAGGAGATGGTATGGCCTTTATGCATGCCTGTGGCCATGTACTGCAACGCGAACTGCAAGCAGGTGAAGTGCTGAAGATAGATACAGGATGTATAGTGGGTTTCACTAATGGTGTGGACTATGATATAGAATTTGTAGGGGGTATCAAGAATACTTTGTTTGGTGGAGAAGGTGTGTTCTTTGCTACTTTGCGAGGACCCGGCACTGTATGGATACAGACCTTACCTATAAGCAGACTGGCTGCACGTATACTGCGTTATGGCACTGTGCAACGCCGCGAAGAAGGAAGTGTACTGGGCGGATTAGGTAATCTGCTGGATGGCGATGGCTGGTAGTACTATAAAATAAGAACTGTAAGCAGTACCAATGGTACTGCTTACAGTTACATTATAAAGACATTATGCCTCAGGGTTGCGGAGACTTTCTTCGTGACGCTTTCTAACTGACTCTCCTATGGGTGTAGGGTTGCCATCATCATCTATACGAACAAAAGTGATAGATGTGGTGCATACCACAGAGTCTTCGCCACTATATAAATTGTACTTACGAGCTTCTACATTGAGTGTGATGGAAGTCTTACCCAGATGGGCTACTTCGCCATTGATACGAATGTGATTGCCTACTTTCAATGGTCTTTTAAATAGCAGTTCCCCTACTCTCAATGTGACCATATTGGGCGTACAGCAATACTCTGTAGCAAAGGCAGCTGCTGCCTCATCTATCCATGACATGAGAATGCCACCGAATACATTGCCATGAATACCTATGTCTTTACCCATGCAGATCTTCTTGTTGATCAGTTTCATTATTCCTGTGTTTTATTGAGTATGGTCTAATAATAAAAAACCCTTCGGGTGAACGAAGGGAGCGAAATTATTTTGATGGAATAGTGTTTAGCAAAATAAAGTATCGCCCTTCGTGAGAAGAGACATCATACAACAATATTTATGCATCAACTGTTTCATTGTGTTGCAATATTAGGAAGAATCGGGGAATTAGAAATGTTATTCCAAGAAAAAATTATTGATTGTTACCTAGTTTTTCAGAGCGGGTAAAGACTACCTTTTCGTTGTTCCAAATGGTTGTCTCGCAGGACACATCATCGCATTTACTTTCTGTACGAGTGAAGTCGTTGTTACTATGGTATTCTATATTACCGGTGGCTGAGAAGTCTGTTTCAGACTTTTTCTCATATTTGAAATTCCATGCATCGTGGCGTTTCTCAGGGAATATCTGAAGTATGGTAGTGAATTCGATGGTGTTCTCGCGAAAATGAGTGATGGCCTCTGTGAGGTATAGTGTTTTGCCAGCGCTATCTACTTTGTAATAGCGTAGTACAGAATCGCCAAAGTATATTCTGTCTATATGGTTTTGGATATAGACCTTGTTCATAGTATTGAGTACCGCTAATTCTTCTTTATTGAGCTTTGACTTTTCGATAGTGATATTCTCCTGTGCATAAATTGCAGAAGTAGTAAGCAGAAGTAATACGAGAATATATTTATACATATAAATTACTTAGAATCATAAAAGTACATGATAGAATACTAATTAAAAAGCCGTCCTCAAAAAAGAGGACGGCATACATAAAATAGAAGAAATTATTATTTCAGACCCAGTTTGGATTTAATGAACTTCAAAGAGATAGCCTCGGCTTCATCGGCGTGTACTTTGTCGAATTTAGGGTTACTGGGATTAGCGAAAGCATGCACTGCATCGTAAGCATGCAATTCGAATTTATGACCAGCAGCTTTTACTTCTTTGCCCAATGTCTCTACAGCATCTTTAGTAATGTATTTGTCTTGAGAGCCGTAGATGTAGAGTATATCTGTCTTTAAAGTCTTGATGCGCTTTACATCAGATTCTGGAAAACCGTAGTACATCACACAGCCTTTGGCATGATTGCCTGCTGCCAGTGTAGTATTGAAAGACCAGGTACCACCCATGCACCAACCTAAAGTAACGATCTCTTTGTCATTGCCTATTTTTTGTAGGAGGCCCTTGACTATAGCCTCGCCACGAGCCTGATCGAGCGCACTCATGTACTTACTGGCATCATCGGGAGTAGAGGCTACCTTACCATCATACAGGTCGATTGCATATACATCTACATCACCCAACATTTTTTGCCAGTGTTCTGCTTCGCGTTTAATATAATCATTGAGGCCCCACCATTCGTGGCAGAGGATCAATACCTTTTTTGTGGGCTTGCCTGAAGGCACATAGAAAGCAGTGCCGTTATTACCAGAGGTGGTAGTGAACTGTAACATGGAAGAAGTAGCTTCCGGTGTATAATCTAAAGGATTTGGCGCCAGATGATCTGCTATAAAATCGCTTTGCAGTGCCAGTGCGGGGCCATCAGTAGAAGGTGCGCAGCAGCTGTGTCTTTGTGCAGACACTGTAACCAGCGATGTCATATAAACGGCAAAAAGGAGAACTAATTTTTTCATACAGGAGTGTTTAAAATATAACAAAACAACAAGTGGAATGTTTGTTGCAAAAATAAAATATTATAACTGAAATACTATGCGACCATCTCTGTGTGACCCAAATACTTGAGCATTTTACCATGCTCTATCAGTGCACGCATCATGGTAGGCTGCACATAATAAGGTAAGCCATGGTCTTTGGCCACAGAGCTAACTATCTTAGATATTTGCGGATAGTGCACATGACATACGTGAGGGAAAAGGTGATGTTCTATCTGAAAATTAAGACCACCTATGAACCATGAAATGACTTTACTATCGGGAGAAAAATCGGTAGTGTTGAGTAGCTGGTGTACGGCCCAATTATTCTTCATCTTATTACCTTCCACGGGCATATTATAATCGGAAGTATCTACTACATGTGCAGGCTGAAAAATGCAAGAGAGACAAAAACCAGCTAACAAGTGCATCATTAGAAAACCCAATAACACTTGTGATGTCAGCATGTTTGAATACATTAGCGGCAATACCAGAGTGACAAAGAAGTAGCATACCTTATACAAAGTAAGTTCTACAAGAGCCTTAGCCAGTGTAGTTTTTTCTTTACGCAGAAGATCATTCCTATCGTATCGGAAGAGTAATTTGTAATCCTTAATAGTGACCCACATGATGGTCATAAGAGAGTATAAGAACCAAGCATATATATACTGATAACGGTGAAAGCCACGTAAAGGTTTGTGAGGGGACATGCGTACTAAAACAGAAGCATCAATATCCTCATCCAAGCCGGTAACATTGGTAAAAGTATGATGTAAGACATTATGCTGAATGCGCCAAGTAACATCGTATCCACCTACCAGATTAAGTGTGCGCCCCAATAGTTTATTGGTACTCTTGTTGACGGAATAAGATCCATGATTAGAATCGTGCATAACAGAAGCTCCGATACCTACCAAGCCTAATCCCATAAGCAACCATAGACCATAGAACAACCATAAAGAGAAAGCTGCTAAACCTGTAACAATGAAAATAAAAGGGATAAAATATAAGGAAAGCATGATCAGCGTTTTGAGGCGCATGGTATTGTTAGCTTGGCCTTTAGTATGATGTGTTTTAAAATACTCGTTGACCTTAACTTGGATGGCATCGTAAAAACTTTCCGGTCCGCGCGGGGGGAATTTTACAATTTGTTTCTTGCTAATTACTGACACTCAGAAAGATTTGCTTGAAGGTAATCTTTATTTATCTGCTAGTATGATGAAACTAATGTGAAGTTGTGGAATGAGAACATGTATACAACAAAAGCAAGTATTACTTTTTCATTTTGATGACAATACCCATATCAATTAATTTAATATTATATTAATAATATATTAAGATTTGATTAAAAATTAATGTTATTATAATACCTTTGAAATGAATGTCCAATACCTATAAACCTACCTGCGAACAGGTAGAGGATAAGTATTGTGTAACCAATTTTTAATACGACATGAGATTAATTATACGTTCATTATTATTTATAGTATTTACCATATCAACTGCATCATTGGCATGGGGTCAAGTTGCTTGCCCTACTGCAACAGCAGGACCTGATACTACAGTATGTAGTGGATCGTGCGTAACACTGACAGCAACATCGAACAATAATATAGCAGCTACTACTACCTATACAGGATCGAACATACCCTATAATCCATTTTCTTACGCAGGACCAAATATAGTAAGCATACCATTTGACGATAAATTCAGCAGTGTAATAGACCTGCCATTTACTTTTTGTTTTTTCGGTCAATCTCACACGCAATGTGTAATAGGATCTAATGGCACGATTTGTTTTGATCTAACATTGGCAAATGCTAATAGTAGTTTTACCGTTTCAGGTCCAATACCTGCCAATAATAATAATTCTACTATTAATTCTATTATGGGCGCATATTACGATATGTTCCCGATACAAGGAGGTACCATTAATACAGCAGTGTATGGTACTGCACCTTGCAGACAATTTGTAGTATCGTTCAATCAAGTACCTATGTATAGCTGTACCAACCTTATAGGTACACAACAAATAGTACTGTATGAAACAACTAATACCATAGACATCAACATAGCCAGTAAACCTGCATGTAATGCATGGCAAGGCAATAGAGCGATAGTAGGTATAGAGGATGCTACAGGTGTGACTGCATTTACAGCCCCCGGAAAAAATGGAGTATCATGGACAGCAACTAATTTCGGATATAGGTTTACGCCTAGTGGAGCAGCGGCTACTATCACCTATTCGTGGACGAACCAAAGTACAGGAGCTAATGTAGGATCAGGTAGCAGTATCACGGTATGCCCTGTGGCCACTACTACTTATGTTGCAACGGCATCATTCAATACCGGTTGCAATACTGTAACAGCAACGGACCCTGCAACAGTAACTATAGGAGGTAATTCCTTATTTGCAGCATTTACAGATGTGATACATTATGGATGTAGTGGAGATACTGTAATATTCACTAATAGTTCTACAGGAACCCCTACTGTAACCTGGTGGAGTTTTGGAGATGGGCAATTCAGCAATGCAACAGCCCCAACACATATATATGCTACACCCGGTATATACACTATCAAGCTAGGTTTGACATCAGGTAATTGCCATGATACAGTGGTACATACCATTAATACATTAGCACCTGCTGGTTATAATGCATCGTATACCTATACACTTCATCAACATTGCACAGGTGATACCGTGTTCTTTACGAATACCTCTACACTAGCCAGTACTTATTCATGGAATTTTGGCGATGGAGGAACAGATACTGCAGCCAACCCATATCATTTCTATCCTACACCGGGAAATTATACGGTTACCTTATATAGTTTTGATGCCAACTGCAGAAGAGACACCGCCATACAAGTAGTATCCATAGTGCATATACAACCGGTAGCATCATTTACAGTATCACCAGACACTGTTTGTTTGGGACAACCCAATTTATTTACCAGCACATCTGTAGGTACTAACCTAAGTAGTGCCTGGACCTATGGAGATGGGAATACCGGAGCCGGACCTGTATCTGTGAATACCTATGCTGCTGCAGGTACCTATAGTACCAAATTAGTGATAACAGACGGTATAGGATGTATGGACAGCACTGCTAAAAACGTATATGTAGTAACGATACCTACATCCAGTTTTACAGATATTATACACTATGGCTGTAGCGGAGATACAGTAGAATTTAATAATACCAGCACAGGTAATCCGTTAGTAACGTGGTGGAGTTTTGGGGATGGGCAATTCAGCAATTTGTTGAACCCTAACCATATATATTCACTACCGGGTATTTATACCATAAAACTGGGTAGTATATCGGGTGCGTGTGCAGACACTACTACCCAAACCATCAATACATTGCCACCTGCTGGTTTCAATGCAGCATTCACTTATTACATTCATCATCATTGTAGCGGAGACTCTGTATTCTTTACTAACACCTCTACTCTAGCAGTTAGGTATTTATGGAATTTGGGAGATGGCACTACTGATACCAGTACTAATCCGGTACATTTTTATCCTAACCAAGGCAACTATACTATCACTCTTTACATTTTCAATGTGAATTGTAGAAAAGACACTGCCATACAAACCATCACACTGACACATGCAGCATTAGCAGCATCTTTTACCAGTAGTGCAGATACAGCTTGTGTAGGGCAAACGGTGAGTTTCAACAATACATCTACTGGAGCAGGATTGAGCTATGCATGGAGTTTTGGAGATGGAGGCACATCTACATTGGCCAGCCCCACGCATTTATACAATACAACAACAGGTACCTTTACTGTGAAACTAGTGATCACGGACTCCATAGGATGTAAGGATAGTACTAGCAAGAATCTGGTAATAGGATTCAAACCAACAGTAAATGCAGGGCCAGATGTGACCACTTGTATACATGACTCTATACAACTGCAAGTGACCTATACACCCGCAGGTAATTACACTATCACATGGACCAATCAGTATATCAATGATAATACTATAGCTGACCCATCGGTATCGCCTCCTAATACATTTGATTACGTAGTGTCTGTAACAAACGCATTAACCGGAACAGTATGTGCAGGGAAAGACACAGTGAGAGTGAATGTACTGCAGGGATATACTATTTCTACTCCTGACACAACCATATGTCAGGGGAAATCTGTACAAGTAATTGCAACAGGAGACCCTAATTATACCTATCTGTGGACACCACCAATAGGAGTATCTTCTGTAAATATCATTAACCCGATCATCACACCAGATACCAGCAGAACCTATTCTATTATTGCTACCTACCCTGGTTGTCATGATAGCATCAAGCATTTACATATAAATGTGCAACCATCACCACATATTTATGTTCCACCAACACGTGGTATTTGTGAAGGGGACACTATACATGTACACGCATTTGTATCTCCTACATGGTATACACAGTATACATATAACTGGACACCAACAGGTGTATTAGCAGGTACTAATTTCAACACACCAGATGTGGTCTTTGTAGGAAATATAGATACAACAATAGTAGTAACTGCCGTTACTACAGTAGGTTGTGCAGATACGGATAGTGTGCATTTGACTGTATATAGTTTCTTTGACCATGTAGTATCACCTCCAGGAGGAAAAGCCTCTGTTTGTCCAGGTACTACTATTCCATTAGAATTGGCAGGTAGTGGTATCACATTTGAGTGGACACCAACAATCTACTTATCAGACAGTACGATTGCGAATCCAACTTCATTACCTGTCACATCTACCACATATACAGTAAGAACTACTGATATACATGGATGTCATGATACGCTAAGGATAGAACTATATGTTTATCCTAGTGGTATTATCAACTTACCGGACTCTGTGGTATTGTACCCCGGAGAGACAGCAATGTTACACCCAGAAGGGAACTGTATGTATTATACATGGTCGCCTGCTACATACCTAAGTAGTGGCAATATATCCGATCCGATAGCAGCACCACCATTTAATATGCTATACCATGTAAGCGGTACAACAGAGAATGGATGTATAGCATCTGATTCGGAATATGTGATAGTACATTCAGGTTCAATTGTTGATGTACCAAATGTATTTACACCCGGAACAGGTAGCAATGGTAAATTGAATATAGTAGTAAAAGGAATGGCCGTACTTAAAGACTTCAGCATCTTTAACAGGTGGGGTAATAAAGTATTTGAAACAGACGACATCAACGAAGGCTGGAATGGTGATTATAAAGGCGAGCCACAGCCTATGGGTGTATATGTATATATGATAGAAGGTTTCACCAGTAACGGAGTAAGATTCTATAAACAAGGAAATGTTACCTTGATAAGGTAAATACCCCCTATAAAATTATATGACTAAAAGTAAAAGCCGGCAATGCCGGCTTTTACTTTTAGTCATAAGGGAAACAACCAACGAATAATAGACATTAGCTGTCTATAGTATAGTATTTATCTATTTCATAGATAAAAAAAACATGGAAATAAATACCTATATTTACTAAGTAAAACCGCTAGACCTGATGAAGAGAACCACACTACTCGTACTACTAATATTCGCCTATATACAATCAACCTTTGCAGCAGCCTTTACGGCCAGCTTAAGTGGAAATCCGATAAATACTACCGGATGGACCTATAATGTGGGAGTGAGTTATGTATCGGGCAACACTTTTGTACTGACACCACCAACCAATACTCAAGCAGGTTATATATATTACAGTACACCAGTGAACCTGACTGGTTGTGCACAATTCACAGTAACATTTGACTTTCAAATAACGAATAGTACTGCACCACCGGCAGACGGGCTTACCTTCTTCTATATTACCAACCCGCCAAGTGGTTTTGTAACAGGCGGAGGATTAGGACTACCTACCAACCCTAATGGATTAGCACTATTGCTGGACACCTACGATAATGATGGCAATACTAATAACCCATTAGTATCTCTGAGAAATTTTAATGGTACTTATAACTATACTGAAGGTAACCCAACAGGACAAATAGTGCCTGATGTGACCTATCAAAATTTTATAACCAATACACAATGGCATACTTGTGTATTACAATATAACAATGGTAACATTACTGTAGCTTTTGATGGCAATGCACCTATCATGACGGGATATAGCCTGTTGAACATGACAGGATATTTTGGTTTTAGTGCCAGTACAGGTGCATTGCATAGCCAACATACTATACGCAATGTAAGTATAGTTGTAACACCACCACCGGCACCTACTGTTGTTACCCCTGTAACTTATTGCCAGTTTGCAACAGCTACGCCGCTTACTGCTACAGGTACTAATCTACAATGGTATACCACAGCTACAGGTGGAACTGCATTGCCTACAGCGCCTACACCGGGAACATCATTACCAGGAAGTTCTATTTGGTATGTATCTCAGATACCTGCGGGATTTTCTTGTGAAAGTGATAGGACAGCAATAACAGTCAACGTAATAGCACAACCTAACCCTCCGGATATATCTGCTACCCCATCTACTTACTGTCAGGGACAAACATTTGTACCATTTACGGTAACTGGACAGAATATACTTTGGTATCCTACTCCTACAGGTGGTACAGGAAGCGCTACTGCACCTACAGTAAATACTACAGTGCCGGGCACTTATACTTATTATGCCACACAAACAGTGAATGGATGTGAAAGTAACAGAGCGTCTGTAACTGTTGTGGTAAACCCTGGTGTGACATCAGCTTTCAATTATACATTCTTACATGGTTGTACACAAGACACACTGATATTCTTCAATAACTCTACAGGCAATATAGATAGCAGCTGGTGGAGTTTTGGTGATGCTACCACACTGAATCTGAATGGTGCCAGTGCTATGACATCTCCTCCATTGCATTTCTATCCTAGTCCGGGCACCTATACCATAAAACTAGGTGTAAGTAACGGGCTATGCCGTGATACATCTACACAAGTGTTGACACTTACACATGTATTACCTGTAGCATCCTTTAACATGAGTGCTGATACGATATGTAAAGGACAATCTTTGACAGTGACCAGTACATCTACAGGTGGCGGACTAAGCTATGCATGGAACTATGGCGATGGCCTAAATGGAGTAGGATCTCCAAGTACGCACACATACAATGTAGCAGGAACACTTACTACAAAACTGATCATAACTGACTCTATAGGATGTAAAGACAGTACCAGCAAGAATATAGTAATAGGACAAGTACCTACAGTAAACGCGGGGCCAGATGTAACAACGTGTATCAATAATTCTATACAGTTGAATGCTACTTATGGCCCTCCGGGTCCTACTTATAGTATTTTATGGACCCCAAATCAATATATCAATGACCCTACCATAGCTAATCCTACGGTATCGCCTACTACTACTATAGATTATGTGATCAATGTTACTGACAACTCATCAGGTAATCATTGTGTAGGTCGTGATACTGTAAGAGTGAATGTACTGACGGGTTATACCTTGTATAATCATGACACGTCCATATGTTTTGGTAAGAATGTGCAGATATTACTTACTGGTGATCCGAGGTATAGTTATTTGTGGTCGCCTGGTACAGGAGTATCTAGTACTACCATAGTAAATCCGATCATCACACCAGATACTACTACTACTTATACTATAGACGCCAGCTATCCGGGATGCCGTGATAGTATCACAAGAATCACCATTAAAGTAGAACCTATACCACAAGTGAATATTGGTCCTGACAGAATAATATGTCAGGGTGATACTGTACATATACATGCAACAGCAGGGCCGCAGTGGTTCTCTCCATATCATTATCAATGGTCGCCAACAGGAGCTCTTAGTTTCTCAAACCCTGATACTACAGATGTGGCATTTATTGGCATTACTGATTCTACAATATCTGTTATTACCACTACCCCGGCAGGATGTTCAGGTACTGACACTATGCATATCAGTGTGATACCTACAAATTTTGCACAATTAATAACTCCTACCAGTGATGTATCGATTTGCCCGAATACGGAAGTGCCTATACAAATAGGTGGTAGTGGTGTTATCTATCATTGGGTGCCAAGTTTGTACCTGAGTGATTCTACGATCAGCAATCCTGTTTCTCATCCAATAACGAATACTGCGTATACTGTGTATATCACCGATATTCATGGATGTCGTGATACTCTGCAAGTAAAGATCAGTATACATCCTGAAGCGGTATTGAGTTTACCGGACTCTGTATCTATCTACCCAGGTGAAACAGCTATCCTAGAGCCTGCTGGAAATTGTTTGTATTACACTTGGACACCACCAATAGGACTGAGTAGCACAAGTATTTCTAACCCAATCGCAAATCCGGATATATCTACTCAGTATATAGTAAGAGGCAGTACAGAGAATGGATGCGTGGCTAGTGACTCTATACTAGTAATAGTACATCCTGAAACAGTGATTGGAATACCTAATGTTTTCACACCAGGAACTGGACCTAACTCTAAATTATTGATATCAAAAAGAGGTATAGCTGTAGTAAAGAGTTTTAGCATCTTTAATAGATGGGGTAACAAAGTCTTTGAAACAGCAGACATCAATGAAGGATGGAATGGGGATTTCAAAGGAGAGCCTCAACCAATGGGTGTATATATCTACATGCTGGATGAATTTACTAACTCTGGTAAACACATTACCCAACAAGGGAACATTACCCTGATCAGATAAAATAATAGACATATTTAATGTATGAAAGGCTGCATAGTTTGCAGCCTTTCATAATTATATTCGTACTAACTAATTATAGATGTATAGCTTCGCCTAATGCTACTTCGATGGCATCTTTCACACTTTCGCTCATTGTAGGATGAGGATGTATGCTATCCAGGACTTCTTGCCATGTTGTTTCAAGTTTACGAGCTACAACAGTTTCGGCAATGATCTCGGTAACGTTAGCACCGATCATGTGTGTACCTAACCATTCACCATACTTGGCATCAAATATTACTTTTACAAAACCTTCCATTGCACCGGCAGCACTCGCTTTTCCTGATGCTGAGAACGGGAATTTACCTACTTTTAATTCATAACCAGCATCGCGAGCTTGTTTTTCTGTAAGACCGACAGAAGCGATCTCAGGGGAACAATAAGTACAACCTGGTACATTGCCGTAATCTAAATGCTCTGGAATATGATTGTATTTACCTTCTTTATTGGCAATAGCCTCTACACAGATAACCGCTTCTTTAGAAGCTACGTGAGCCAAGGCCTGACCAGGAGTTGCATCGCCGATAGCATAAACGCCATCTACATTGGTCTTATAGTAGCCATCTACTAGTATCTTTCCTTTGTCAGTTTTTACACCTAAAGTTTCGAGACCGATGTTCTCGATATTGGCTACAACACCTACGGCACTGAGTACCACGTCTGCTTCCAGAACGATCTCGCCTGTTGCTGTTTTCACTGTGGCTTTAACACCATTGCCAGAGATATCTACTTTCTCAACCGAAGCATTAGTCATCACTTCGATACCCTTCTTCTTGTATATTTTTTCTAATTCTTTAGAAATATCTTCGTCTTCAACAGGAACAATACGAGGCAGGAACTCAACGATAGTAACCTTGGTACCAATACTGTGATAGAAATAGGCAAACTCAACACCTATAGCACCTGAGCCTACTACTATCAATGACTTAGGTTGTTCAGGCAGTACCATAGCCTCACGGTAACCAATTACCTTTTTACCATCTATAGGTAAGTTAGGCAACTGACGTGCACGAGCGCCTGTTGCAATTATAGTATGTTTTGCCTGATAGGCAGTCACTTTGCCATCAGTACCAGTAACTTCTATTTCTTTCTTAGCATTCAATTTACCGAAGCCATTAATAACATCGATTTTATTCTTCCTCATGAGGAACTGAATACCTTTGCTCATTTTATCAGCAACACCACGACTACGTTTTACTATAGCTCCAAAATCTGCCTTAAAATCTGTTACTGAAACACCATAGTCTTTAGCATGATTCATATATTCCATTACCTGAGCTGACTTCAACAAAGCTTTTGTTGGTATACAACCCCAATTAAGGCAAATACCACCTAAGCTTTCGCGTTCAACAATAGCAGTCTTGAGACCTAATTGAGAAGCACGAATAGCAGCAACATACCCACCAGGGCCACTACCAATAACGATAAGATCATATGACATAAATTGATATTTTAATATTAATAAAACCCTGTTTTATAAAGAGGAACAAAAGTAGACAAAATATTGAAGATTTCTGATTGGCGACTGTTATTGGTATATAAAGGCTAACTAATAGTCAGCCCCTAAAAATCACCTTCAGAATAATTTTTTTATTGTTTAAAGCAGTCATATCTTTGTGATATCAAATCAATATCAAAATAAACAAATTATGGAAAAGCTATTAAAACCCACAAACGGCTATATGGCCTTGTTATTATCAGTTGTCACATTTGGTGCAGGTATCTTCTGTATCATATCCCTTGCAATGGATCAGAGTATATTATTCATTGCCCCTGCTATCATATGTATGTTTTTGACCATTATAATATGGAAAGGTCTATTGATCATACAACCTAATCAGGCAAGAGTATTGAATCTGTTTGGAAAATATGTAGGTACTGTAAAAGAGAATGGATTGTTCTTTATGAATCCATTCTATACTGCAGCAAAGGTTTCTCAAAGGGCACAAAATCTGGCGATACCTACACTGAAAGTGAATGATAAAATGGGTAATCCTATAGAAATAGCGGCAGTAGTGGTATGGCAAATAAAAGACACATACAAAGCAGCCTATGAAGTGGCCGACTATATGATGTATGTAAAAAACCAAAGTGAAGCTGCATTGCGAAATTTAGCAACAGGGTTTGCCTATGATAATATAGAAGATGAACATGCTAACCTGACACTGCGTGATGGTGGTGCGAAGGTGAATGAACTACTGGAAAAAGAACTGAACGAAAGACTTGCCACCGCAGGGATAGTAGCTACAGAAGCACGTATAAGCCACCTGGCATATGCACAAGAAATTGCAGGAGCTATGCTACAACGCCAACAAGCTACTGCTATAGTAGCAGCTAGATATAAGATAGTAGAAGGTGCAGTAGGTATGGTAGAAATGGCGCTGGAAATGCTTAGCCAAAAACAAATAGTAGAACTGGATGATGATAAAAAAGCTGCTATGGTAAGCAATCTGATGGTGGTATTGTGTGGTGAGAAAGCTGCACAGCCCATAGTGAATACCGGTACTATATACCAATAAATGAGACAAGATAAAATCATTCAAGAGCAGCATGACACTGCTCTTGAATTTTGAAATTTCAGATTTTGAACAATAAAGATGGCAGCAAAGAAAAGTTTTGTATTAAGGATAGACGAGAGCACGTATAATGCTCTAGAGAAGTGGGCTGCGGATGAGTTTCGTAGTGTGAACGGGCAAATAGAATGGCTGATAGATAAGGCATTGAAGGATGCAGGAAGAAAGAAAAAGGAAGATAAGAAAGATCAAGAAAAACCTAAAGCTTAACTCTTACGAATTCCCACCCTATGCAAAAAGCTACTCTACTGATACTTCTACTCCTATTGAACCTAACCAAAACATACTGTCAGGAGGAATCGGAAATTATAGCACATTATATAAAAGATCATCCTGTACAATCATCCATCTATTTAGTAAGAAATGATTCTGTTTTAGCAGACATTAACTCTGACAGAGTGATGCCGCTGGCCAGTACTGTGAAGATATTGATAGCCATAGAATACGCAAAACAAGTATCGAAAGGGATCATCAACCCGCAGGAGATGATAGACTCTACAGAACTTGACCACTACTACATACCATTTACTGATGGAGGCGCACAACCTAACTGGCTGAAAAGTATGCAGCAAAAGCAAGTGATACAAGGAGGCAAAATACCACTGGTGGAAGTAGCGAAAGGGATGATCAAATACAGTTCGAACGCCAACACAGAATACCTGATAGAGCGACTTGGCTGGAAAATATCAATGCTAATATTCAGCAAATGGGTTTGACAAAACAACAACCCTTGTATAATTTCGTATCGGGGCTGATGGTGTATAGCAAAAAGGATAAGAGAGAAAAAGAAGATATGAGTATGGAGCAATATTTAGCAGCCACAAGGGAAATGCATAACACATTCAAAAAAGATCCAACAGCTGCTAAACAAATAAAATTTCTGCCAATGGAAATACAAAAAGTATGGAGTGACAGATTGCCGGGAGGAACAACAAAAGAGTATGTATCTATAGTGAAGAAAATAAATAGCCGAAGCTATTTTGACACAAATACACAAAGGAATCTGGATGGATTGATGGAAGCCCTATTAGAAAACCCCATCAATAGAACATACCTGAAACATGCAGGTATGAAAGGAGGCTCTACCCCATTTGTATTGACAATAGCTATGTATGCAACAACAACAGATGGCGACCAAACTGAATTTGCCTATTTTTTTAATGATCTGGAAGCAATTGAAGGGACCTTGTTACAAAAGAATATGAATGAATTTAATCTAAAGATCATCAAGGATGCTGAGCAAAGGAAGAAACTAGTAGAGATACTAAACAGTAATACCCATTAGGAAAGAAACAACTAATAATAAACAATAAAGGCTGCCAATTGGCAGCCTTTGAATATCATTTAAAAAAGGATTAAGCATTCTCTTCAGTAGAAGGAGCATCATTAGCTGCAGGTACTTCGGCAACCGGGGCAGTAGGAGCAGCTTCAGTTTTCTTAGCAGGAGCTTTTGCACGGCTACGACGAGTTTTCTTAGCAGTACCTTCTTTAGCTTCTTTAGTGTAGATATCGTTGAAATCAACTAATTCTATCATAGCCATATCAGCAGCATCACCATGACGGCGAGGCATCTTGATAATACGAGTATAACCACCCGGACGGCTAGCAACCTTATCACCTATAGTACCAAACAATTCCTTGATAGCTTCTTTATCTTGCAGATAAGAGAATACTACACGACGATTGTGCATAGAATCGTTCTTAGAACGAGTGATGATAGGCTCTGCATAAACACGCAAAGCTTTTGCTTTAGCTAAAGTAGTAACGATACGTTTGTGCTCAATAAGCTGGCAAGTAAGGTTCTCCATTAAAGCAACGCGATGTGCTTTCTTACGGCCTAAATTTTTGATCTTGTCTCCGTGACGCATGACATTTGTTTTTTAGTGCCTTTCGGCGTTCCCACGTACCGTGTCAGGAATTACGAGGTACTATGTTTAGAAAAATGATACTTAATTAGTCGTCCCTACGTTGGAACTTAGCGATATCCATACCGAAGTGCAGACCACGTTCGTGAAGCACTTGTTCGATCTCAGACAAAGATTTTTGTCCGAAATTGCGGAATTTCATTAGCTCTTCTTGTGTATACTGAACCAATTCGCTCAGAGAATTGATCTTAGCTGCTTTCAGGCAATTGAATGCACGAACAGAAAGTTCGAGATCTTCAAGCGGAGTATTCAATACTTTGCGCAGTTGTAAAGTTTCTTCGTCTACAATTGCTTCTTTTTCTTCGCGTTTAGTATCCAAAGAGATGTTCTCATCAGTGATGATCATCAGGTGTTGGATAAGGATACGAGAAGCTTCTTTCACTGCTTCTTCAGGATGGATAGTGCCATCTGTAGAAATCTCCATTATCAATTTTTCGAAATCCGTACGTTGTTCAACACGGGTATTTTCGATAGTATATTTTACATTTTTAATCGGAGTGAAGATAGAATCGATAGCGATGATGCCAACAGATCCATCTTTAGGGCGATTTTCCTCGGAAGGAACATAACCGCGACCTTTACCGATGTGTATCTCAATATTGAAAGTAGTACCCGGTTCCATATTGCAGATAACCAATTCAGGGTTCATTACTTCGAAGTTAGGGAATGCTTCACCGATCATGGCTGCGGTAAAAATTTCCTTACCCTTGATAGTAAGTTCTGCCTTATCGGTAGAAACATCACCTTCAACAGCTTTCTTCAAACGAACTTGTTTGAGGTTGAGGATGATCTCTGTTACATCTTCAAGTACACCTTTGATAGTAGCAAATTCGTGATCTGCACCAGCTATCTTGATAGCAGTGATGGCGTGGCCTTCGAGAGAAGACAAGAGTACACGACGAAGAGCGTTACCAATGGTAACACCGTATCCAGGTTCCAGCGGACGGAATTCGAACTGAGCTTCAAAGTCATTAGCTTTCTGAAGAACAATTTTATCCGGTTTTTGAAAATTCAATATGGCCATATTGATATTTTATTTATGATTTATAATTTGTGATTTACAATCAGTTCTCTGAAAAAATATCAAGATTTCAAAAAACAAGTAAAGCTCCCGTAATAACGGGAGCCTGCAATTTTTATTATTTAGAGTACAACTCGACGATCAATTGTTCCTTGATGTTCTCCGGAACGTTATCACGTTCTGGATGCGTGAGGTAAGTACCTTTCAAATCTCTTTCATTCCACTCTACCCAATTGATCTTAACACCTTTACCACGAATAAAGCTTAACACTGTAGGATTAACTTTGCTCTTAGGTTTCAGTTCGATAACATCACCCGGCTTCAGGCTGTAAGAAGGGATATTCACTACCTCACCATTAACCATGATGTGTTTGTGAGATACTAACTGACGAGCAGCAGGGCGTGTAGGAGAGATACCCATACGGTAAACTGTATTGTCCAAACGAGCTTCCAGCAATTTGATCAAGTTTTCACCGGTAGCGCCTTTCAGACGAGAAGCTTCTACATAAGTGTTGCGGAATTGTTTTTCCAATAAGCCGTAAGTGTATTTGGCTTTTTGTTTTTCTTTCAACTGGATAGCGTACTCAGAAGCAGTTTTGCGTTTGCGAGTACCACCATGTTGACCCGGAGGGTTACTGTTTTTGCTCAGGTTTTTTCCTGATCCTAATATCGGTTCACCGAAGATCCGACAGATTCTGTTTTTAGGTCCTGTATAACGTGCCATGACGATTTTTGTTTTAACTGCTTCGTCTCATTTAAAAATCGTAAAACCCGATCCGAAACAGCTTGTTGTTAAATTATGATTGTTATGATAATACTGTATTGAAACACTAAAAATTATACGCGACGTTTTTTAGCCGGGCGACAACCATTGTGAGGCAAAGGAGTAACGTCCTTGATAGAAGTAACTTCTATACCTACGTTAGCCAGAGCGCGCATTGCGCTTTCGCGTCCTGAACCTGGACCTTTTACAAACACATCAGCTTTCTTTACACCAGCATCAGCAGCTACTTTACCGCAATCCTGAGAAGCCATTTGTGCAGCATAAGGAGTGTTCTTCTTAGAACCACGGAAACCCATTTTACCAGCAGAAGACCAAGATATTACCTGACCATTCTTATTGGTAATGCTGATAATGATGTTGTTAAATGTAGCGTTGATATGCACATCTCCATGAGCATCAACTTTTACGATGCGCTTTTTAGCGGCGGTCTTTGCAGACGATTGTTGAACTTTTGCCATTTTGTTTTTAAAATGAGGTAGTCAAAAAATATAATAACCGGAATAATCCGGGCGAAACACTCCTCCTCGATGCAGCCATCGGATCCGGCAGTGATTCTAAG
>JBAWXE010000025.1:0-30481 GCA_037144255.1 Bacteroidota bacterium
GAGCATAAGAACAGTGGTTTGGCCGGCACAAGCCGTTACATCACTACTAAGAACAAAAAGAACACCCCTGAACGTATAGAGCTGAAGAAATTCAACCCTATTATGAAGAAGGTTACTGTGCATAAAGAAATTAAATAATCTTACTCTAAAATAATCATAAGTCATGGCAAAAGCAGCAAAAACCGCGATTAAGAAAGATCCTAAAGCGGCAGCCGACGCAAAGAACTATACTAAAGTTATTAAGGCTGTACGCAGCCCTAAGACTGGTGCTTATACCTTCAAAGAAGCTATGATGCACAAGGATAAAGTAAAAGACTTCCTGGCTGCAAAATAATTCAGCCTATCTGATACCTCTTTGAGAAAGCCACCCCATAGGGATGGCTTTTTTATTGATATTATCCCCAAACAGTCTATTTTAGTATCGTCTTTTAAAACAACAGCATGGCACTCGATTTTTTATATCTTCTAGGCGATCTGGGCGATGGTGGGCAGGAAAGAGATCTGTATTTCTTTACCCGCTCCCTCAAGAAGAAAGGCTATACTACTGCCATAGCCGTCTGGGATCTTAATAAGAATGATAAGTACTACCCTCTCTTTACAGAGATGGGTATAGAGCTCATAGACCTTACAGCGTATAGCAAGCCACAGCGCATGCTGCAGCTACGCAAAATAGTAAAGGCTCGCAAACCAAAGGTGTTCAACTCCTTTACCTTCCATCTCAATTTCCCGGTGTTCTTTGCATGTGTGTTCACGGGTACTAAGTCATTAGGTGGTATCAAGAATAGATTAGAACTCTATCGCAGAGACTCATCGTTCCTGCTCTTTATGGTCAGTTGTTTCCTTCCACGTCATCAGTTGTCTAATAACTCTCGTTGTGCAGAAGGCTTTCCGCTGGCATGGTTATTCAAGCTGTGGAACAAGACCTACACCCTACGCAATAGCATGGATGTAGACCATTTCACTACAGAGTATTACCCTAAGAATGATGGCGTGATACGCACAGTATCAGTAGGGCGTATGTTCAGCGAGAAACGTATAGACCTTTTGATACAACTTATATACAACCTGCAGCAGCAAGGCTATAAGATACAACACCGTCATGCCGGCAAAGGCCCACTGGAAGCGGAACTGAAGCAGATGGTAGCTGATAAGGGTATGGAATCTTATTTTGAATTTGCAGGTACACAAACACAGATCAATCAATTTATTAAAGAGGCCGACTTCCTTATTCACACATCCGATTACGAAGGTTGTCCTAATGCAGTGATGGAAGGTATGGCATCAGGTCGCCCTGTATTGTCTACAGATTGTGGTGATGTTTCCTTCCTGATTGAAGATGGGGTGAACGGATACGTTACTCCACTCAATGATATCCAAATGCTTACACAGCGTGCCATAGCACTGATACAAGATGAGAATATGCGTCACAGAATGGGTGAGATAGGCAGGCAGAAAGCCGCTACCATGTTCCCTCACGATGTGTTTGCAGATAAGAACTTGGAATTGTATAAGCAGTTATAATGTTATAGTTATGACCAAAGAAGAAAAACTATACATAGAAATAGGAGAATCGTTGAATGGTGCTATACTGAGCAAGATGTTTGGTAAGCCCAGCCTGAAGCTGAACAGTAAAGCATTTGCCTGCCTACACGACAACTGTATGGTGTTTAAGTTGAGCGGTGATGCGCATAAGAAAGCCATAGCATTATCAGGTACTTGCCTCTTCGACCCATCTGATATGGGCAGACCTATGAAAGAATGGGTACAAGTACCCTATACCCACAAAGCCAAATGGAAAGAACTAGCCACAGCTGCTTTCAACTATATAGAGAGCGCTACTAAATAATAAAAGCCCCAACAGTGTTGGGGCTTTGCTTTTATAATATTTATAGTAAAATCAGCATTATCATTTATTGGAATCAGGAGCCAGATCGCCATACCAATATGCAGCTGTAACACCGCCATCCATAAGAAAGTCGCTACCGGTAATAAAAGTACCATCAGGGCCCATGAGCAATGCGCCTACAGCAGCTACTTCATCAGGGTTGCCGGGACGGCCTGCAGCACTGAGTTCTATCATACGGCGATAACCATCGCCACGAGGGCCGTTTAGTTCGTCATAGGCAAGAGGTGTAATGATGATGCCGGGGCTAATAGTATTGATACGAGCACCACGCTTACCCCATCTTACAGCTTCTGCCATTACCCGCAATGAGTTGCCACGCTTGGATAATTGATAGGCATGCAGCGAGTCTGTTACCTTATCAGTTTGCAGCATGGGTAATGATAGCAAGTCTTCGGTAGGTGTTGTAGCCAGTAACTTGTTTTGCTCTGTAGTAAGCGGTGCTAAGCGATGCCCTGATTGCGAAGCAATGATAATACCAGAACCACCAGATGCTATCACATTACCAAACGCTTCCAGCACTAATGCAGTGCCATAGAGGTCTACCTTAAGTATAGAAGCAGGGGATGCCTGAGAAGGAGAAACACCTGCGGCATGAATAAGACCGGAGACAGACCCTAGTTGAGTAGCTTTCTCTACCAATGAATGTACAGACTGACGTGATGAAACATCCACAATAGAAGTACTCACCTCAAAGCCAGCTTCACTAAGAACCTTTGCAGCTATATCTACATTCTCCTGCCGAAGATCTGCCAATAGGATATGCTTGCCTGTGCCGACACGGCGTGCAATAGCAATACCAATAGAGCCTGCACCTATAAGGACAATTACGTCATTAAACTTCTGTTCCATTTTTATTAGATATTAAGGGTGATGAGCTTCGGTTTGCTGGTTGTTGAAAAACACAACGATGGCATCAACTAAATTAAGCATTATCTCTTTAATTCCGTGCATCAAAAAAGCCCCAACAGTGTTGGGGCTTTTTGCTTTGTATCATTAAGGTATTATTATACCAGCATTGTAAC
This sequence comes from Bacteroidota bacterium, assembly GCA_037144255.1. Lineage (GTDB taxonomy): Bacteria > Bacteroidota > Bacteroidia > Chitinophagales > Chitinophagaceae > JBAWXE01. Next base: position 2,929 of record JBAWXE010000025.1, read on the forward strand.
GGGATTCTCAAGATGGGCTTTGAGGGTTTGCATAAAGGATGCGCCTACTGCACCGTCTACTACCCTATGGTCGCAACTGAGTGTGAGTTTCAGTATCTGACGCACTACTACCTTGCCATCTTCTACTACTGCTGTAGGGGCTATCTTACCTACTGCCAGTATACATGCATCAGGCGGATTGATAATAGCTGTAAACTCATCTATATCCATCATACCGAGATTAGAGATAGAGAAAGTATTACCAGTAAACTCAGGTGGTTGCAGTTTTTTATTACGCGCCTTATCTATCAGGGTACTTGCTTCTTGTGCTATTTGCGATAATGATTTCTGATCGGCAAATTTAATAACAGGTACTATCAGTCCATCGGGCACAGCTACTGCAGTACCTACGTGTATATGATTGTTCTGACGGATGAAATCTCCCATCCAAGAGCTATTGACCTCAGGGTGTTTCCGGAGAGACATAGCACATGCCTTGATGATGAGATCGTTGAAAGAAACCTTAACAGGAGATACTTCATTGATGCGCTTGCGAGCATCTATGGCATTGTCCATAGTGATGGACATGCGCAGATAGAAATGCGGAGCGCCATTCTTACTTTGTGTTAATCGCTCTGCAATGATGCGGCGCATTTGAGACAGAGGAAAATCTGTATGCCCTTCCTGACCCAAAGGAACTGATGCTATCATAGGTGCTGATGCTTTAGCAGCTGCTGTGGCAGCTACAGGAGCAACAGTAGGAACGAAATTGTCCACATCGCGTTTGATGATGCGGCCCATATCACCGGAGCCTTTTACCTGATGTATATCTATGCCTTTATCTTCAGCCAGTTTCTTGGCCAGAGGAGATGCTTTTAAACGTTCGTCGCTATTCACACTATGTTCTGCTGCAGGAGCAGATGCTACTGTTGTAGAAGCTGGAGCAGATGCAGGTGCGACAGCTTGTGCAGCTACGGGAGCAGTTGCATCGGCCTGTAAATAAGGCGTAACATCTGTACCGGCCTTACCTACTATAGCAATGATACCATTTACTTGAGCAGCTTCGCCTTCTTTAACACCTATATATAAGAGCGTACCGTCTACATAAGGGTTGATCTCCATAGTAGCTTTATCGGTCTCTACTTCTGCCAGTACATCATCAGCCTTTACGGTGTCGCCTACTTTCTTATGCCATGCTACTATCTTACCTTCTTTCATGGTATCGCTGAGAAGTGGCATACGGATCACTTCGGCAGCGCCGGGGATGATAGCTTGCGTGGCAGCGGCAGGTGCTACAGCAGCCGCTGCCGGTGCAGCAACAGGTGCAGCTGGTGCCGGAGTAGGTGCGGGAGCCGGTGCAGCCAACAATGCACTGAAATCTTCGCCGGCCTTACCTACTATGGCAATGATATCATTGACCTTAGCCGCCTGACCAGCTTGTAAACCTATATATAGCAATGTGCCATCCACATATGGATTCACCTCCATGGTAGCCTTATCGGTCTCCACATCGGCCAGCACATCGTCTGCCTTTATTGTATCTCCTACTTTTTTATGCCATGCCGCAATTATCCCTTCCTTCATTGTATCACTCAGCAATGGCATACGTATCGCTTCGGCCATAAGTATTGTTCTCTTTATTTATTAGTTCAAAAGTAATAAAAAATGCAGCTTAAAAGCTAGTAGTAAAGATTAATAGCAAAGAGCTATACATATATAAACTTAATAATCTATCTGCATATTCAGGCTCTCTTTCAGTCTGGCCAGATCAGGGTTCTTAGTGGCCATAGCCTCAAAGACCTCTGCCTTGCTGAGTACGGTTGTTTGCTGTGCTGCCAGTACATCGGGATCTTCACGCACCTCTGTTGTAACCCTTACAAGAATACGCATATGCTCTCTGAAGAAAGCAATGAGCTGGTTTCGTTGCTCCTTGGCATAAGTCTCGGTAAGATCGCTAGGAGCAATGATACGTACCTCATCGGGCTGTTGAGCCTCTACCTTCATCATAGAGAATTGTGCATGATATACACTTTTACTCTCTGCCTGTAATTGTTGTTTATATTTTTCGAAAACAGATTCTGCCAGCTCTTGTGTAAGATCGGGGATCTCATCGGCAGGCGCATTGCTGATAGCAGCATCTATATCGCTGATGAAATTCTTACTGATGCGACGACCGGGAGCGCCGGGTGAACCCTGTGCGGGCTTAGGTGCTACCGGTGTTTGCTGAACAGGAGCTGTGTAAGTAGGTGTAGGTTCTTTGACAGCTTGTGGCAAAGATGCAACAACAGGTTCTGCAGGTGTTGGTACTTCTGCTATAGGCTCAGGCGCTTTTGCTACTACTACCGGAGCGGCAGGAGGTACAAATGCCGGTGCTGTAACAACTGGTGTGGCAACAGGTGCAGCATCTACGCTATCAGAGTTTTTTTTTACATCAGCACTTACTTGTGTGGCCTGCAATACATAACAGAGACGGATAAGACACATCTCTATATGCAAACGCTTGTTGGTAGCGGTCTTATAACTGAGCTCGCTGTCGTTGATGACATTGAGCGATGATAATATAAAAGATGGTGGAGCCTGATTTGCCTTTTCGTAATATACAGGCTTGTGATCGTTAGGCACATCCAATAGTTTGGCCATGCGCTGATCTTTGCAAAGGAGCAAATTGCGCATATGCTCTGCCAGTCCGCCTAAAATCACATCCCCTTCAAAACCCTTTTCCAAAGCGTGATCCAGCATGAGTAGTGTACCTGCTACATCTTGGCAGAGCATAAGATCCGTGAGTTTGAAATAGTAATCAGCATCTAATAAATTAAGATGCTCCATCGTATTACTATAGGTAAGTTCACCATTAGTAAAACTAGAAATCCTATCGAGCATACTCAGTGCATCGCGCATACAACCCTCACTCTTCTGAGCAATGACATGTAGAGCTGCTTCTTGTGCATGCATATTTTCTTTTACAGCAATGCCTTGTAGATGTTGTACGATATCGTGCGTAGTGATACGTTTGAAATCGAATATCTGACAACGGGAAAGTATAGTAGGTAGTATCTTATGTTTCTCTGTAGTAGCGAGGATGAAGATGGCATATGGCGGTGGTTCTTCCAAAGTCTTGAGAAAGGCATTGAAAGCCGCAGCGCTCAACATGTGTACCTCATCTATTATGTATATCTTGTACTTACCGGCCTGGGGTGCAAAACGTACCTGATCAATGAGATTACGAATATCATCTACAGAGTTATTGCTGGCAGCATCAAGTTCGAAAACATTGAAAGAAGTATTGTTGCTGAATGATACACAAGTACTACAAGTACCACATGCTTCTATATCGGCAGTAGGATGTTCGCAATTGATTGTTTTGGCCAATATACGCGCGCAGGTAGTTTTACCCACACCACGGGGACCACAAAACAAATAAGCATGCGCTAAATGCTGATGACGAATTGCATTCTTGAGAGTAGTAGTGATATGCTCCTGACCTACAACCGTATCAAAGGTTTGTGGACGATATTTACGAGCCGATACTATATAGTTTTCTGACATTATTTGCCTCCGGGCGTTCTATTACAAACCTAGTTGAAATTTGCCATTCAGGCAAAGAATGAAAGATACGAAAATGGGAAATGGGGATAAGTAGTGTACTAAAAAAAGAAAGCCGGCCTGAGAACAGGCCAGCCACTATAAACCCTATCACTATGAAAAACTTGAATTACTAATTATCGCTTGTTAGAATACAAATTTACGAATAAATTTCAACTTCACACACTTTCATTATATTTTTTATGCTCCTATTGGCAAAGCTTATAGCATTATTGTATTTACTAATCAGAAGTGAATGATAATGTATATAAGCAGTTTGACTATTAGCCGGGTATACGAGCCATGTACTTAGCCATTTCCTTCAACTGACCTACTACCTGTGCATTGGTAGGTTTGCAGCCTTTAGCCTTAGCAAAATACATCTTAGCAGAGCGGTAGTCGCGGCGTTGTACAGATATACTGGAAAGTTGCAAATATGCAGTAGCCAGATTATCGGCATCGGGCAAGCCAATTTTAATAGCCTTACGCAGATTTTCAGAGGCTTCTTTGATATTGCCTTTTTTATATGCAATAGAACCTAATTGTAAATAAGCAGTGCCCTCATATTCCTTTTCGGGCATACCGGCAGCAAGACCGGCACGAAGATCGCTCTCCGCCATATCCAGATCCTCATTGATAGTATAGAAATTGGCACGAAGCATATAATAGGATGAACGTACGGGCTTATATAATAAATTGGGATACTTTACTTTATCCATTAGTTTTTTTGCTCCTTCCATATCACCAGACTCTATAAAGCCTTGAATGAGAGTCATTGGGCCGATAAGGAAATGTGCCACTACCATCAGTATAGATACTAAGAAGGGTATCCACGCTATCCACCAGCCATGTGGAACTTTGAACCCTATCAAGAAACCTATTGCCAGCATAGCAACAGCTAGAGGTAAACGATAAAAGACTACGAAACGACGGAACTTCATGTATTTAAAAATTGGCTGCAAAGATATATTATTCCCAGCGAGGGTTGCATTACATTTTGTATGTAAATATGGATATCGACATATTAAATATTATACTTTTTCATGTGTAGTAAAAAACAAAGAAAATCAATGTATTGCAGCTATTTTTGTGGTAAGTAACTCCGTATGGAACAAATAGATTGGTTTGAAAGTTGGTTTGGATCACCTTATTATAAGATATTATACGAGAACAGGGATGAGCTGGAAGCACAAGCTTTTGTAAAAAAGCTAATAGACTACTTACAACCTATGCCTCAAAGCCGTATGCTGGATATAGCCTGCGGTGAGGGTAGATATGCTGTACAACTGGCTGATTATGGATATGATGTGATAGGTACAGACCTATCTCACCATAGTATAGAGAAGGCCAAAGCCTATGAAAGTGACAGGTTGCAATTTTTCGTACAGGATATGCGAATGCCTTTTTACATTAATTACTTTAATTATGCCTTCAATTTTTTTACCAGTTTTGGATATTTTGCCCACGACAGAGACCACAAGCTGGCAGCCAAGTCATTTGCCGGGGCATTAAAGCCTGGAGGCATATTGGTAATAGATTACCTGAACAAGGAGAATATCCTATCGCATCTGGTACCAGAGGAAACTGTTCAACGTGGCAGTTATACCTTTCATCTAAAACGCAAACTGGAACGAAAGCATATAGTAAAAGAGATCAGCTTTAATGATGTAGATAATTATCCCCGAAAGTATACCGAAAGTGTAGCGGCTTTTGAATTGGCTGATTTTATCAAAATGTTCAAACTAGCAGGTTTATCTTTGGTAGGTACTTTTGGCGATTACAAGCTGAATACCTATCATCCGTTTGATTCACCAAGAATGATCATGATCTTTAAGAAATAATATGTTGCAAAAGATCCACGATACTATTTTATACTGGGATTATACTATATGGTATTATGTAAATACTGTTTGGCATAATTCGTATCTGGATGCAGTAATACCCTTTCTGCGCAATCAATGGTTTTGGGCACCACTGTATTTATTCCTACTCATATTTATGCCAATGAACTATGGCAAAAAAGGATGGATATGGTGTTTGGGGTTTCTGATCACATTTGCACTTTGCGACCATATCAGTGCAGCATGGGTAAAGCCATTCTTTCACAGATTAAGACCTTGTAACGACCCCTATTTATCAAGAGTAGTACATATTATTGTGCCTTGTGGCAGTGGTTATAGTTTCCCCTCATCGCATGCTACCAACCACTTTGGAATGGGTACATTTTCAGCCATTACGATGTACGGGCGAGTGAAAGGAATAATGTTGATAGCCTTTCTATGGGCATTCTCTGTTTCATATGCTCAGGTATATGTAGGAGTTCACTTTCCGTTGGATGTAACAGTAGGTGCTACATTGGGTATATGTATAGGGATACTTACTGGGAAGCTATTCAATTTCAAATTCAAGCTTAGCTCTAAAGAAATAAAAGCTATTTACTCTTGATAAAATCCTTCAGTTCCTCTTTAGATGAATCGAGACTGAGATCATCTGATACTTTAGAATAGTTGCCTTTATCAGAAACATGCTTGTAAGCAAACTTGGCAAGTTCTAGCCTACTATGTTCGAAATTGAGCCATGTCATCATAATACGTACTTGAGCAGAGTTATATTTTCTGCCTTTCAACCTAGATTTCAATAAACTAAGCTTATCTGTATCTGTTATCTTCTCACTTACTTCTTGTTTAATGTATTTGATATCTTCCTTACCCATTCCTTTACCACGAGGATCTTCTACTTCATTGTCAAGTTCATTGTGTTTTGGTTCCTTCTGTATTTGTTCTGGTTTAGTACTATTAGGATAAATATCATCGCGTGGAGGTGGTGGAACTGAATTGACATTATTTACTCTGTCACTCACATTCATACTGATAGTACCATGATCTACATCAACAATACAATTATTAAAAGTGGCTGGATCTATACGCACCCTACCATTGAAAAGCAAATCAGCCCTACTACCATATCTGCGTCTGTTAGGTGAATAGGCATAAACTTTCAATGAATGACGGCCGGGAGGCAAATCGCCAACAGTGAGCATGGTATTATGTCTTTCAAAGTAACGTTCATCTACAGCTAAAGTAAGTGGAGAACCATCGCTGAGAGAGACTCGCAAAACACTACGATCGCCAAGTTGAGCAATGGAATGAAAAGTAGTGATCAATAATATTAAAAGAGAAAAGAATGCCCTTGTCATAAAAGTTGTATTAGCTATACAATATTAAGACACTGTAGCGAAGCAATAGTTAACGCATTAAAAAAGCAAGTTATTTTAACAGGGCAGTAACATTGCACATAATATGCCTGTAGAGACAGCGGCATTCAAAGATTCAGCCCCACCTCTACGAGGTATTGTTACTTTATAAGTAGCTTTTTGGATAATAGCCTGCGATACACCTATAGATTCATTGCCAATTACTAAAATGCCTGAACTGCGTTTAGGCAACGTGTATACATCTGTTCCACCTAGTGTAGCTGCAAAAATAGGGAGTTTAGCTTTGGAAATGAACTCTTGCAAATTCATTTCCTGAATTTGTACACGCAGGTGTCCACCCATAGCAGATTGCACGACCTTGGGATTATAGACATCCACACAATCTGGAGAACAAACTATATGTTGTATACCAAACCAGTCGGCAATACGTATAATTGTACCCATATTACCCGGGTCTTGAATACCATCCAATGCAATAGACCAACCTGAAGAGTTGGACATATCACATTTTTTAGGCATTGATACTACCAATAGTACTTGATTGGATGTCTGTAATGTAGAAACAGCTTCCAATTCCCAGTCCTTCACATCCAGAACTGTAGCTTCGGGATGAGAAGCAACAAAAGCGCTGTTTTCTTGCAACCATTCTTCCAAAGCCACTATAAGCTGTATCTTATACCCACTATTTAACCATTCCTTGGCTATCTTGTCACCCTCAGCTATAAATACATTGTGTTCTTTACGGTATTTTTGCTGGGTTAACGAGCGAATATATTTATTTTGTGTTTTGGATAACATACCTACAAAGCTAAAATAATTGCTGCAACCCAATACATGTATCAACTAAAAACACATCATATCAAGAACGTATTGGTAGTTTTATTGATACTGACTATAATAGTCGGGACAGGTTGCAACTCTACCAAGTACCTAAAGCCGGGGCAACACCTCCTAAGGAAAAACTCTGTTAAGATCAACTCAAATAAGCCCATTACTAAAAAGGCAGAATTGAGTGATAACTTACATAGCCAAATAGTACAGAAACCCAATAAATATTCCTTAAAAGTTTTTCCATTCAAATTGTGGTTGTATAACCTTCGATATAAAAAGTATCAAAATGATACCGGCAATTTTCAATTAAAAACAAAAACCGTAGAAAAACCTGTAGTGCTGGATAGCAGTACCATACCTAAGTCTAATCTATATATGCAGAGCTACTTATATAACCAAGGGTATTTCTATGCAAAGGTGAAGGACAGTATCAGGTTCAAAAAGAAAAAAGCTTTTGTACACTATAATGTAGAGACTGGCATCAATTATAAAATAGATAAGGTATTATTTGATATTGACGATCCTACTGTTTTAAAATTTATAAAGGAATCTGATGAGGAGTCATTATTAGAATCGGGAACTGACTTTTCTACCAATACATTAGATGAAGAGAGAAGCCGAATTACTGCGATGTTACGTAATAATGGCTACTTTAAGTTCTCACAAGAGAACATCACTTTTCAGATAGATACGCTGGGACAGCCTTATATCAACTGTATTACTAATCCATTAGCCAGTGTTGCTTATTGTGTATCGCTGCTCAAGAACCCTAAAAAACAAACCCTGAATGTTACTATTATCATACGATCTGAAGAACAAAACGATTATAGGAGATATGGTATAGGTAAAGTGTATGTCTTACCGGATTTTACAGACAAAAAGGACATAGCTGATAGTAGTAACATGATCAGAAAAGAGATAGGTGAAATGTCGTTTTTATACCACAATTACTATGTAAAAGAGAATGTCATTGCCAAACATATATTCCTCATTACAGGCAAATACTACACTCAGGACAATTATGACCAGACGATTGCCAAACTGAATGAATTAGGCATATTTCAGTATGTGCGTGTGTATATGATAGAAGACTCTTCAAAACCTGACAGACCATTGAATTGTGTCATTCTATTAAGCCCTACAAAAAAATATGACCTGACAGCTAATTTTGATGTATCTAATGCAACTACCTATGATATGGGCATGGGTGTTACGCTTAGTCTTCGAAATAGAAATTTAGGCAAAGGCTCCAATCAACTTTCGGCATCTGTAACAGGAGGATTAGAAACCAAATATTTTGGAAATAAAGGCAATAATTTCTTCGATCATTTCCTGTTAAGTAATAAAAACCTGGGAGGAAATGTAAGTATCATATTCCCTAAATTCCTAGTGCCATTCTCTCAAAGTAATGTGAGTAAAAAGAATGTACCCCGTACCATTGTAACTCTGGGTAGTAATCTCATAGACCGAGTTGGTTACTTTACACTTATCAATACATCAGCTTACTTTACTTACAACTGGCATGAAACGAAAACCAAAACATGGGATTTCTCTCCTGCCTTTGTCAACGTGTTAAAGCTACCACATATTGATAGTTCTTTCCAGATAACGCTGAACAATAACAAATTCCTTAAAAACTCTTATAAAGAAAATTTCATTGAAGGGGAAAACCTGACCTTTACTTTCACAGATGCTAATGTTAAGAATGGAAAGAACTATTCAAAACTTAAAACTAGTATAGAGGAAGCCGGAGGACTTCTGAGTGCTGCTGTAGGATTTACTGACGTATTAAAGAATGCAGCCAATATACAATACGCACAATATGTAAAATTGGATATGGATGCAGAACATTTCTTTACTCGTAGGCATTCTACAACTGCATTTCGTTTCTTAGCTGGTGTAGGCATCCCTTATGACAGATCCAGCACACTTCCATACATCAAACAATACTTTGCGGGAGGAGCCTATAGTATGCGAGGTTGGACAGTACGCACATTAGGACCAGGTGCCTATTTAGATCCACATTTCAATTCAAACACTTATAACAACATAGATAATATAGGTGATATAAAACTTGAAATGAATGGAGAATTTCGGTTTGATATACTACCACTGTTCGGCGGTAGCGTAAAAATGAATGGAGCTTTATTTGCAGATGCAGGTAATATATGGTTGGCTCGCAAAGACAAGAACTATCTGGATGGCGAATTCAATATAAGTAGATTAGGGCAAGACATAGCAGTAAGTTCCGGGGCAGGCATTCGTTTTGACTTTGCCGGACTGATAGTATTACGATTAGACGCTGCATTCCCAATCAAAAAACCATATGTAGCCGAAAATTTTGGATGGGTGATAAACCAAATAAGCCCATTTGACGGTAGCTGGCGTGCCAACAATATGGTACTTCAACTAGCCCTAGGTTATCCATTCTAATAGTATTTAACCTACTAATATCATCACTTTTTTTGCTTAAACACGGGGTTTTAATACCTTTACGATATGCGTAATATTAAAATCATTGAAGTAAAGTCAGAAATAGGTGCAGGTACACGTGGTGCCAGTCTAGGCATAGATGCTATTAAAATAGCAGCACTCGATTTTATGAGTAGCTTCTTTGTACATTTCCCTTCAGAGGCTTTAGAAACTGAGAATAGGTTGTTATACGAACCGGTAGAGTCGCCATATGCAAGGCGTATAAAAGGTGTACTAACCATGTATCAACGTGTGGCTGATTGCGTACAAGACACTATTAAATCAGGTCTTTTCCCTCTCGTATTAGCAGGCGACCATAGTAGCGCAGGCGGAACAATAGCGGGTATCAAAATGGCAAAACCAAAGAGCCGTTTAGGTGTGATATGGATAGATGCACATGCAGATCTGCATACACCATACACTACCCCATCCGGTAATATGCATGGTATGCCATTGGCTACAGCATTAGGAGAAGATAATTTGGATTGTCAGGTACATAACCCCGACCCGAACACAGTAGACCTTTGGAATAAACTAAAATCATTAGGAAAAATACAACCAAAGATCAACCCTGAGGATATTGTATATATAGCTTTACGCGATTTTGAAAAAGAAGAGGAGCATCTGATCAAGAAATACAATATCAAAGTCATAGCTGTACAAGAAGTGCGTCGTAAGGGTATTGAGAATGTAGTAAGACAAACCTTGCTACACCTGAGCAATTGCGATGACATCTATGTATCTTTTGATGTGGATAGTCTTGACAGCTCTATATCTCGTGGCACAGGAACTCCGGTAAGTAACGGACTCAAAGAAAGGGAAGCTGAAGATATGATAGCATCATTCATGCAGAATCACAAGATCTGTTGTTTTGAAGTAACAGAAGTGAATCCGACATTAGACAAAGAAAATCTAATGGCAGAAATAGCCTTTAATATCCTGCAAAGAAGTGTGAACCTATTATTGATGAACTAATCCACATTTATCTGCTCAATATTATTTTTAATGACTTGCAAGGAATAGGATTCCCTTCGCGAGATACTACTCTTATTTGATCGAAATAAGCGGTGTCACCTCCTTTTGTCCTTCGAGATAAACCATTCATTACAGCTCTACTAAGAGTATCACCTTTGCAGTATTCTGCGAGATAATCAATCACGTAAATAGTATTGCCAATAGAGTCTTCAGCCGCACTACGCTCTCCGTAGGTAAAATTAAAACCATTGACCTTATAGTAATTTCCTTTCTCATCTTTAGCTATAATCCCTTGTGTTATCAGAGAATCGAATTCGTGCTTAGCTACTTTGCCACCAGTAATATTTGAATGACCTAAGTATATATCTACGTTCTTAGGTACATAATTAAGATCCGGTTTACTCGATGTAGATTTTGCTGCAGTGGTAGGTTTCTTAGCTACAGGTTTAGCCTTACTTGTTACCTTTTGAGCCAAAACGCTTACAGAGCCTATCATTAAAGCGGCAATGACAAATATGTTCTTTATAGAATACTTCATTGACATAAAGTTATAATAAACTGAGACTTTCTTCAATAGCTTTCATTTTAGCTACTGCATCAGCATGCTTTTTCTTTTCATTATCTATCACTTCAGGTTTTGCATTTTGTACAAAACGCTCATTACCCAGCTTTTTTTCCACACTCAACAAAAATCCATGTAAATAGTCCAATTCCTTTTGTAATTGTTCTTTTTGCAGGCCACTATCTACCACTACTTCAGCCTCAATATATAATTTATCTGTCTGTACTACAAGTGACATGGCCCCATGTATGGCTTCTTTGGTAAAACCTATCTCTGGTGCATTTACCTGACGGCTGAGAATATCTCTGATGCTTTCGTAGAAAGTTCTATTTTCTGTATCTATCCAAAGTTTGATCACATCCTTTGGTTTCAATTGGTTCTTGTTGCGGGTATCTCTTATAGTAGTTATTAGTTCCTGCAACATAGCACCATCCTTCAGAATAGCAGCATCTACTTTTTCGTAAATCGGTAATTGCAGTACAATAAGGTCTGCACCTTCTTTTCGTTCACGAAGAATATGGTATATCTCTTCTGTAACAAAAGGCATATACGGGTGTAGTAATTGTAACAAACGCTCATAAATGCTCACTGTACGCTCCCATATAAGGCGCGGAATAGGTTGGTCTTGCGCTGGTTTCACCCATTCCAGATACCATGAGCAGAAGTCATCCCATATCAATGAATAAATAGTCTTCAATGCCTCACTCAGTCTGAAATCCTTGAACAGATCTTCCAGTTCCACAGATACCTTAGCTACTCTTTGTTCCATCCACTCTAGTGCAAATATGGCATTGCTTTCTTCCGTACTATCTACACAACGTGCCTCCCAACCCTTAACGAGTTTCATGGCATTCCACAATTTATTGCAGAAATTACGACCTTGCTCCAATTGACTTTCATCAAATAAGAGGTCGTTACCAGCAGGCGAAGATATCATCACACTAAATCGCACAGCATCTGCACCAAAGTCGTCTATCAGTTGTAAAAGATCTGGCGAATTACCTAATGACTTACTCATCTTACGGCCTTGCTTATCGCGTACTATACCTGTAAAGTATACTTTATCAAAAGGCTTTTCACCCATGAATTCATACCCCGCCATGATCATACGTGCTACCCAGAAGAAGATGATCTCCGGTGCAGTAACAAGTGTGCTGGTAGGATAGTAATATTTTAACTCTTTATTATTAGGGTCTTTGTTCCAATCAAAAACTTCCATTGGCCACAGCCAGCTACTGAACCATGTATCTAATACATCCTCATCTTGCCTTAATTCCGGATGAGTAGCGGCTAATGTAGGTTTGTTAGTACGGTATTGTTCATGTGCTTTATCTGCTGTCTCTGCTACATATAGCGTACCTTCTTTATCATACCATGCAGGTATGCGTTGCCCCCACCATAGCTGGCGACTGATACACCAATCCTTGATGTTCTCCATCCAGTGACGGTAAAGGTTCTTGAATTTCGCAGGGTGGAATTCTACCTTATCACTCAATACTGCATCTAATGCCGGAGGTGCCATTTTTTGCATATTGCACCACCATTGCATTGAGAGCCTTGGCTCTATTACAGCATCTGTCCTTTCAGAGAAACCTACCTGATTGGTATATTCTTCTTCTTTTACTAATTGACCCAGTACACGCAGATCTTCTACTATCTTCTTGCGCACTGCAAACCTGTCTTGGCCTAGGTACATCTGAGCAGCCTCACTCATAGTACCATCATCATTCAGTGTATCTATAACAGGCAGATTATGTTTGATACCTAGATTATAGTCATTGATATCATGTGCAGGTGTAACTTTCAATGCACCTGTACCAAATTCAATATCTATATAATCATCAAATATGATAGGTACACGACGGTTGATCAATGGTATAAAGGCAAATGCACCTTTCAGGTGCGCATATCGCGCATCATCAGGATGTACACATACTGCAGTATCGCCCAGTATGGTCTCCGGACGTACTGTTGCTATAGTTATATACTCTTCGTCTTTAGTATCTAAACGATAGCGAACGTAGTATAGTTTCGAATTAGTTTGTTTAAATATAACTTCCTCATCACTCAGAGCTGTCTTTGCCCTAGGGTCCCAGTTGATCATCTTCACTCCACGGTAGATGCAACCTTTGTTGTAAAGCTCTACAAACACACGAATTACTGATGCATAGTACCCTTCATCCATGGTAAATGTAGTGCGGTCCCAATCCAGCGAACAACCTAATTTACGGAGTTGTTGCAGAATGATGCCTCCATATTTTTCTTTCCATTCCCAGGCATATTTCAAGAATTCATCACGAGGCAGGTCTTTTTTATCTATTCCTCTTTCTTTCAACATTTGTACCACCTTAGCTTCTGTAGCTATAGATGCATGGTCTGTACCCGGTACCCAGTTAGTATTAAAGCCTTGCATTTTGGCACGGCGTATCAGTATATCTTGCACAGAGTTATTCAAGGCATGCCCCATATGCAACACACCTGTAACATTAGGAGGGGGCATGACTATAGTGTACGGTGGACGTCCATCCGGTACAGATCTAAAATACCCACGCTGATTCCAGTGTTCATACCACTTTTGTTCCGATCCGCTATGCTGAAAATTTTTACTGAGCTCCATGTTTACCTTCTTATTCCGTTGCAAAAAAACTATGAGTGTGCAAAGATAATATCTATATGCTCTGTAGCTGAAAAAGTATCGATAATGTTTCCTTAATGCTAACGATTTTTATACAAATTCACAAGATTATTTTCTTATTGTACTTACTGTTATTATAAAAATACAAAATACATCCTTTACAATAGGAGCGGGGATCTAGCATTTAACAACTTTTTGCGTCATAAATACCTATTTTCACTCTCGTATATAATATGAACCGAAAAGCCTTTACATGGCGGCTACGCTACTTTTTTCAGTATATCCCCTTTACACTCAACACCCTGATATGTGTTGTGGCGGTATGGATATCTTATAAGCTATTATATCAGCCCAGCCCAAAAGATGAGCCGGCTCCATTCCGGCCATTTATCATACTCATGGGCAAGATCACTTTCTGGTTCTTCATTGTATTAATAGGTATTTCCATTCTCAGTACTTTCTTTAGTTGGCTCTACTATAAATGGTTGTTGAAAAAAAAGAATTACCAATTACATACCAGCTTCATTTCAGAAAGCAAGGATGGCCGTAAGAATAAATTGTTTATGGATGCCATGCTGGAAGGCGTACGCCGTCCCATTTTAGGTTTTGTAAAAGGCCGATTGGTATATGACGACCATGACATGACCGATAAGTTCAGTCTTTTATCCAACAAAAGAAAAGAAAAAAGTATTTGGCGGGCTGCCATTACAGGTCGCAGTCGTTTGAATTTGCCTGATATAAAAGAATATCAACTCAAAGGTGGCTTTATCTATTTTCAGGATATGCTACACCTGTTCTCATTAGCAGTAGCACAGCCTATAGCGGGTCAGTTCTATCAACCTCCTGTTTTGGTAGATGCTGACGATAAGGATGTAGCACCCAAGAAAACCGAAAGCATGGATATCCGCATAGAGCAGATGCGCCGTGTAGCAGGTGAACACCTGAACTACAAAGACTTTGAGGCTGGTGACGATGTGCGCCGTATAGTATGGAAAGTATACGCCAAGAACCGCGATCTGGTTGTAAGAGTCCCTGAAATGTTTGAACCTTATGCTTCTCATTTGTACTTCTATGCTTCCTTTCATGCAACAGTCAAAACTCAATGGCTGGATGATGGCTACATGAAGGAAATGCTAAACTTTTACAAGAACAATATTTGGACAGTGTATGATACCCTTTCTCAAAAAGAATGGCAATTGAGGTATATACCCGACCAGAGTTTCAACGTGCCGGAACATTTAGATGAGGCTCAACGAAACGCTCGTATTATCAGTAACAGTATATGGCAACAAGACCGTTCTTTAGGTCAATATTTCAATACACGCACAGGTACTGTACTCTGTATTTCTTCATTGATAGACCTGAATGAATTACAACAATTACTGGACAACAGCGATGGTTCTACTGTGATCTATTTTGTGAAACTGTCTAGCACTTTTAAACATTTTGTGGCTTGGAATTGGCTTAAAAGATTGATATTCCTCCCTCCGGCAGACAGACTTAACAAACTGCGTACTCGCTGGACATTCGCCCCCATGAGAATACACATACAAAAAAGGGAAAAGCAAATAGAATCGATGTTGGAGAAAAGCAGTGTTATTTCTGCTGTTTTATAGCTTTTTCTTTCCACCTGATAGCATAGCTCAGATAAAAGTTGAAATCGAAGATACTGTTCTTCTCACCCTTGCCATAACCGGAAATGAAGGATGGCGGCAAATCAGCAAAAGAACCTTTATTCATTAGGAATTTACCTCTAATATTCCAACCTGCATAAATACCTTTTATCAGTTCTACTTTCACGCCCCCTGTTATCTCTATCCATTGTGCTATAGACGATGCAGCAGGCACAGAACCTACTGTATTACCCCAAAGAGTATCATGTGTAGTAAAGGTTGCATCACCTCTATTGATACTGGCTATGCCATAACGCAAACCTATAAATGCCATATCCCAATCACCCGGGAATAGTCTTTGTAATACACTTTTATCAAAACCCACTCTTAAAAAAGAATTATTACTCTTGTACGAAAGGTCTGTATAATTATCATTTGCTCTACCCCATCCTCCCTCTAATACAGCATACATTTCCTTTTTTACAAAAAAGTCTAATTGAAATTCCTGACTTTGACGGGTATTCACAAATGAATTGATAATAGGCTGGCTGATATCGTAGCTAAAACGCAACTGATGCCCCACATGCATTTTCACTACAGGCTTCTTATCGCTTGTAGTATCAGCCTTAGCTGTACTGTCCGTTTGGGCAAAACTGAGTGTTGCCAATAACAAACTAAGACTTGTGAAAATATACTTTAACATGTTCGATATTGGCATTGTTAGTAATACCTGTACTACTAATAATTATTGAATCTATATTATGCTTGGTGGTATTCACACTATCCAGATTATAGAAATAGGTATAACCGCAAGCTGTAGATAGAAAGTGTACTGTATTCTTATAATGAAAGACCAATGTATCTATTGCCAACACAGATGAATCAGGCTGTATGATCCAAGCACAACTATCTGCTTTAGGTGATAAGGGCAATCCAAATTTATTATTGCTTTTAGCCCCCACAATCCATCCGAATAAAGAATCATTTTTTATAGCAATAATATTGGCGTTAGGTAGTAGTGTATCAAGGATGCTGGTATGATCGTCAGACATACGATAGCAACCTAAATGTACAGTAACAATCTTGGGTTCCAGGCAAATATCACGTTCTGTTGAGCAAGACAACCAGCCCAAAGAAATAAAAGTTAATAGCACGAGTGTGAACCGGCTGTATCTATTAGTCATTCAGCGTGGTCAGTATTTTATCTATTTCACCAATAACTGTATCTAATTGCTTACGTACAGATTCTTTCTCCATTACACCCATTGCTACATTACCTATCTGTTGGGTAGCCATACCTTGTTCCATTTTCGACATTTGCTTATTCAACCCATCTATTGATTTCAAATATTGATCAATAGTTTCCTTCAGCCGTATATTTTCGGCTTGTAATGCTGAGTACTTTTTTATTAAAAGATCCAGCTTATGCTTCAATAGTTGTAGTTCCTGCATCTATTCGCGTATAAGGGCCTGTAGTTTATTTTTGTATGCTCCCATCAGTTGCTGCATCATTTCCTCTATCTCTGTATCTGTTAAGGTACGGTCTTGCAATTGAAATGTATAACTTAATGCATATGATTTCTTCCCTACACCCAGCTTTTCGCTCTCAAAAATATCAAAAAGATCAAAGGATTGTAAGGATGATATCTTCTGCTGTTCTGTTATTTGTTGTACTTGCAGGTACGTTACTGCTTTATCCAGTACTATGGCAAGATCGCGTTGCACAGCAGGGAACTTAGGTACTTCCTGGAATTTGATCTTACCCGCAGCTACAGCTTTCATCCATACTGCCCAGTTGATACAACCAAAATATACCCCTTGCTTCACTTCAAATTCATGCAATCTCTTAGCAGAAACTTCTGTAGCCGTACATAGTACTTGATTCTTCCATTTCCATGTAGCAGTGGCATTTCCAATATTTTCATCATAGCTCAATACGGTAGCTTTGATACCACTTTGCAGCATTAAATTCTGTATCACACCTTTTAGATAGAAAATGTCAGACTTAGTAGCTTTCTGATTCCAATGGGTCACCTGTGTATTACCACTTACCCATATACAAAGTTGCTCTTCTTCTACATATTTCCCTTCTGAAGTGGTATAGGTCTTACCAAACTCAAACAATGACAGGTCCTGACTTTTACGGTTACAGTTATATTGTATCACATCCAGTCCACTTTCCAAAAGCGAAGGGCGCATTACATCTAGTTCGCTACTCAGGCTATTCAGCATTCGTACCAGATCAGTACGTTCAGGGTAAAATTTACTATTCACTATAGAGTTGGTCACTATCTCCTGAAATCCTATACCGAAAAGCAATTCTGCCATCTTCTCGCGCATGGCACGGTCATTGGGCATTGCTTTACTCAATGTGATATTTAGCTTCTCAGGAATAGCTATATTATCCAGTCCATCTATCCGCAATATCTCTTCAACTATATCCGCTGGTTGCAGTACATCTATCTTATTAGATGGCACTACAACTATCAGTTCCGATTCATCATCTCTTTCTATCTCAAAACCCAATGCTGTCAGTACAGCCTTTATTTTCTCAGGTGCATAATCCTTGCCGCTTAGTTTCTGTATATAATTATAAGACACTAATAAGCTTACTGGCTCTAATGTTATGGCATTTACATCTACAATATCCGATGCTATAGTACCCCCTGTTATTTCAGCTATCAATGCAGCGGCACGCTTCAACGCTGGTAACACACAATTGATATCTACACCTTTTTCAAAATGAGTTGCAGCATCTGTTCGCAATCCATGAAACATAGATGTACGACGGATGAACATAGGTTTAAAATATGCACTCTCTAAAAATATATTAGTGGTTGCATCACTAATACCACTATTCTTACCACCAAAGACACCTGCTATACACATACCATCACTGGCATCACATATCATTAGGTCATTATCATTTAGCTGTATTGCTTTATCATCCAGTGTTATGAACTTGCTTCCTTTATCTTGGAATCTAACATTCACTGTTTGCCCTTTTATCTTATCCGCATCAAATGCATGTAATGGTTGCCCATACTCATGCAATACATAGTTAGTGATATCTACTACACTATTGATAGAACGTAGGCCAATAGCTTTCAGTCTTTGTTGTAACCACTCTGGCGAAGCGCTAACCTTAACACCTGTGATACTCAGACCCATATAGAGAGGACAAGCATCTACCGCTTGTATATTCACTTTAATGTTCAGCTCCTTGCTACCCTTCACAGGCATAGATACATGGGGTATACAAACACTATATTTATTACCACGATGATGAGTGAGATATGCACACACATCGCGAGCCACTCCTATATGGCTCATAGCATCAGATCGATTGGGTGTTAAGCCAATATGAATAGCGTGATCTGCATCTGGTATGTTGAAATACGTTTTGGCTAAAGTACCTATTGGTGCATTTTGCGGTAATATCATGATTCCTGCATGACTGGCACCTAATCCAATTTCATCTTCTGCGCAAATCATTCCTTCACTATCCGCACCACGTATTTTAGCCTTTTTTATAAGGAATGAGTCTCCATTTGTTGGATGCACAGTTGTACCTACTGTGGCCACTACTACTCTTTGTCCCGCAGCAACATTAGGTGCTCCGCACACAATATTTAGTGTCGTTTCTCCTCCTATATTTACAGTCGTAACACTTAATTTATCGGCATTAGGGTGCTTCTCACATGTCAAAACTTCTCCTATTACCAACCCCTCTAGGCTACCTTTTACAGCTTCCACAGGTTCTACAGCCTCTACTTCCAGCCCTATTGATGTCAATATTGTACTCAGCTCTTTTATAGAAAGCGCCTCAGGCAAGTATTCCAGCAACCATTGGTAAGAAATGATCATCTATTCGTCTAATTTTTTGTAAAGATAACTGATGATTATAGGAAATCGCATCGTCATTACGAAATCAAATTTCATAGCATTTATTCACGTAAATTTGTGGAAACAATGTGAATAGTGGTGAATATCCACCTTTTCACGTTAATAAGTATAGCATTTAGAAGAAATATTGTTAATAAGCATGTGTACAAGGACTGTAGGGGAGGCTTATAATTATATCCGATTGAAACGTTTGCGCTTTAGCTTTTCGAATTTACATTCGTCCTCCGCTGTTGCACTTAACCTTTTCTTAATGCTGGATTAACATAAAGAGAGCGTTTCGGGATCTAAACCCCGACCGTAGCCTCGACGACTAAAAAAGTGAAGAATAAAAGACAATAGATGGGAAATAATAACATATAACAAGATTTAACTCATTGATACATAATGGCAGTAAATATTAAAAAAGAATTTGGTAACACCCGTAGCCGCAAACCTGATCTTACTACACTAGTATATGGGAAAGTACCACCTCAAGCCATAGAACTGGAAGAAGCAGTATTGGGTGCTGTGATGCTGGAAAAAGATAAACTTGCTGAAGTACTGGAGATTATACAAAGTGAAGATTGTTTCTATGTAGATGCTCATCAAAAGATATATGCAGCTATCCGTCGATTGTTCGATAAGGGGATGCCTGTGGATCTGTTGACCGTAACTGAAGAACTGCGTAAGAATAGCGAACTGGATATTATTGGTGGTGCATACTACCTTACTCGCCTCACAATGAGTGTGGTATCAAGTGCACACGTAGAGGCTCATGCACGTATAGTGATGGAGAAATTCATCCAAAGGGAACTAATACGCATATCCGGACAGGTGATTGGTGATGCCTATGAAGATAGCACCGATGTATTCGACTTGCTCGATAAAGCAGAATCTAACCTATATGAGATCACTGATAAGCATTTACGTAAGAACTTCAAAAGTCTGAAAGAGGTATTAGTATCTACTATACACGAAATAGAAGAGAATAAGAATAAGAATGAAGACCTGACCGGTGTACCATCAGGTTTTGCAGCACTGGATAAACTGACCAATGGTTGGCAAAAGACCGATCTGATCATATTAGCAGCACGTCCATCTGTGGGTAAAACAGCTTTCGCGTTGAACCTGGCTATGAATGCCTCCATGAATGCCAACAGGCAATTCCCTGTTGCTGTGTTCTCCTTAGAAATGGGCGCAGGGCAGATAGTAAAGAGGATGCTGAGTGCTGTAACTGATGTAAGCATGGAGAACATCAGCCGAGGTAAGATGGAAGAACACGAGTTCATACAACTGACACAGCGTATGAACAAACTGGCTAAAGCCCCAATTTTCATAGATGATCAGGCAGCACTGAACATATTTGAGCTAAGAGCCAAAGCACGCCGACTGAAACAAAGACATGACATTCAAATGATCATAATTGATTACCTACAGCTGATGCAAGCCAGTATCGATAAGTCGGGTAATCGTGAACAGGAGATCAGTAAGATATCTCGCGATCTGAAGGCACTAGCCAAGGAATTGGATATACCTATCATAGCACTTTCACAGTTGAATCGTGGTGTAGAATCACGTAAAGAGTCCAAAGTTCCTCAGTTGAGCGATCTCCGTGAATCGGGAGCGATAGAGCAGGATGCCGATCTGGTTATGTTCTTGTACCGCCATGAGTACTATGGTATCAATAGCGATGCTATGGGTGAAGCAATAATTGGGGAAACACATATACACGTAGCCAAGCACCGTAATGGTAGTACAGATACGTTGAAAGTGCGCTTCATCAAGGAATACCAGCGTTTTGTGGATCTTGAAGACAATTTTGGAGGAAATTTTACTCCAAATAACTTTAATACCCCACAGGATAACCCAAGTGCAGGCATTCGCCGCGATCCTAGCGAGTTTGGCGGGTCTAAGCTGTATGTGCCGGGGGGCGGTTTCCAAACCAAGCAATCTAAGGCAAATGATATGAACTGGGATGATGATATGCCGGGCAATCAGCCACCGGGAGGCAAAAAGAGGGATTCTTTCGATGATGATACCCCATTTTAAACATGTGCTTACTAATGATCCATACCATGAGCCACCTGAAAAGGTGGCTCTTTTTCTTGTAAGTAGCTCATTATTATCACTTTAACCAATTATTGGAGCCTATTACATCAACTTATTGTAACTTTGTGGTCTTTAATTTTAAGCAAGAATGAGTCGTATTTACTTTGATAATGCCGCTACTACAGCCCTTGACCCGGAAGTACTGGAAGCTATGATGCCCTACCTGACCGAGAAGTTTGGGAATCCATCTGCTATACACTCTTATGGACGTGAGACCAAAATGGCCATAGAGAATGCCCGTAAAACTGTAGCACGCATACTCAATGCCAATCCCGGAGAGATATTCTTTACCTCGGGTGGTACGGAAAGTACTAATACGGCCATTACTGCAGCTATACGCGATCTGGGTTGCACTCATATCATTACATCGCCAATAGAACACCATGCTACCTTACATACTACTGAAAGCTATGCTCAAAAAGGGCTTGCCACACTAGACCATGTAAGGCTGACTGATAAGGGTCATATAGACCTGAATCATTTGGAAGAACTGCTAGCTGCAAACAAAGGCAGAACTCTGGTGACCTTTATGCATGCTAACAATGAGGTGGGCAACCTGATGGACATAAAAGCTGTGGGCGAGATATGCCACAATTTTGATGCCATCTTTCATAGTGATACTGTGCAAACAGTAGGTCACTACCCTTTCGATCTGAAGAATACCTATGTACACTTTATCAATGGTGCAGGACATAAGTTCCACGGGCCTAAAGGTGTGGGTATGCTCTATGTAAATGAGAGCATCAGTATCAAACCATATATACACGGTGGCTCTCAGGAACGTAACATGCGTGCGGGTACCGAGAACCTTTATGGCATAGTAGGCTTTGCCAAAGCACTGGAACTAGCAACAGCGCGCTATGAGCAAGACAGCAAGCATATAGACGGACTGAAACACTATATGGCTGAGCAATTGCAAGCTAAAATACCTCAAGTAAACTTCAACGGAGATACTAATGGCCGCAGCTTATATACTGTACTGAATGCATCGTTCCCTAAGACTGAGAAGTCGGATATGATGTTATTCAATCTGGACATGGCCGGAATATGTGTAAGCGGCGGTAGTGCCTGTACCAGCGGTGCTAATGCTACCAGCCATGTCATCAGTGCTATATGCAATGGCACCAGTGATAGCATAGTACCTATACGCTTTTCATTCAGCAGACATAATA
The DNA here is from genome assembly GCA_037144255.1 of Bacteroidota bacterium. GTDB lineage: Bacteria > Bacteroidota > Bacteroidia > Chitinophagales > Chitinophagaceae > JBAWXE01. The sequence goes on from JBAWXE010000025.1 coordinate 25,958, forward strand.
CCAAAGAAGAAGTAGATATAGTGGTAGAGAAACTACAAGAATTATTGTAAGTCCCTACTCTTTTACTATTCTTATTACTTGCTTTTCTCCTGAAGAGTAAACCAGCTCTAACATATACATACCCACAGGTAATGCCTCTGTAGTAATACTATTGCTGGCAGATGAGAGTATGCCATGTTGTACAGTTGTACCCACAACACTTAGCAAACGATAGTTTGCAGACTCTTTGAGGTTGTTAATATTCAAGACATTATGAGCAGGATTAGGATAGATGCTTAAAGTATTTGTTCCAAGTGCATTGGCTATTCCCAAATTGATGATAACGATATGCAGACTATTGCTGCTAGCGTTGGATGCAGTGAAGCAACCCACAGATGGTACTGTAATAGCACATGTCACTACATCGCCTGATAGTGGAGTGTATGTATAAGTATTAGTGTTGGTGCCTACATTATTGCCATTTACTTTCCACTGATAAATGCCACCTACAATGTTAGTAGTAGCTGTATATAATGTAGGCGTACCTGAAATAACTGTATCAAGGCCTGTTATGCTAATAGTAGGTGTAACATTAGCCAGTACATCTGCAGTGAGTGTATTACTATTAGCTGTAGTAGCAGTGTAGCAAGAAGATGGAGCTGTAGCGATGATAGAACAGGTGATCACATCGCCGGTTGTTGGGCTGTATGAATAAGTATTTGTGTTAGTTCCAACATTACCTGTATTCAGATGCCACTGATAAGAGCAAGATGCTATATTAGCAGATGCTATAGCTAAAAGTGTAGCACCTGTACACAGAGTATCATTTGCTGATATGCTAACTGTTGGAGTGACATTACTATTCACAGTAACACTCGTAGTAGCCATGTTTGATGAACAATTAGTTACAGGATCTGTTACAAATACAGAATACAGTCCCGAATTGCTAGCTTGACTATTGGGAATGTATGGGTTAGGGATGGCACTTGTAAAAGATGGCCCAGACCAGCTATATATAGCACCGGATAAACTAGATGATGCTGATAGGTGTATAGTATCACCTATGCAAATAGACAGAGTACTATTAGCTACTCTAGGTGCAGCTGGTGGTGTAGGATTAGTGAGGTATACATTATTGATAGGCACTGTAGTGCAGCCACCTGTAATAGTAACTGCTATATTACTATATGCTGCTGCTGTAAGACCTGATATTGCTAAACTGCCAAAAGCATTAGAGGTATAGTTTACAGGCCCTATAGGTACACCATTCTTGGTATAGCTGACCGGGTATAAAGTATTAGGTATTACACCATTCAGTGTAATACTACCGGTAGTACCACCACATGTACTCGGATTCACAACTATAAAACTATCAAGAACAGGTTGTGCAACATGAAAGGTAACACTACTTACTGTAGCTGGTATGGGCAATATAGCATTACTGGTCAGATAGCATTTTACTGAGTCACCATACGTTGGAGTATAGGTATAGGTATTACTATTAGTACCCACATTAACTCCATTCTTATTCCATTGATAAATAGGGGCAGAACCACCATTAGTAATATTAGCTGTAAAGGTAACAGGGATACCGGAACAAGGGCTATTTGCCGTTACAATAACTGTAGGTGTAACAGGTATGGCTATGATATTCTCTACTGTATCAGTAATAACAGACGGATTATCATCAAAATAAATAGCTGCATGATTAAAGATAGTAGTACCTGCACTCAAACCTGCTTGGGTCTTGATATTGAATACCAGCATACCATTGCATTGGTTGTGGTGGCTGCTATCCAATAATCTAATATTCGGAAAATCAAATTTTGCCACCCAGTTTGTGCCATTCCATGTCTTAGAAAATATGCAGCTATGAGAGCTAGCCACCATAGCTAGAGAATGTATATCCAGATTGTTAGACAAGGTATCTAATACAGATATATTCTGTGCAGTATCATTACCTGTATTCTCAAACTGTATAGTGTATTGCAGCTGCCCCGCTGATTGTATATAAGGCATAGGAGACACAGCCATCTCATTAGGATCATAAGAACTCTTGACTGTATCTATTCTTATACAAGTATTGTTCAGTGGATTCACATCACCTGTTATAGGATTAATAATTACTGTTGAGTGGACAGTATCTCCCGGATTCAGCCAATTAGATTGATTGCCTAAATTAGGGACACTCAGTGTATAATCAATATTTACTGCTGATGTAGCTGATAGATTATTTAAATTCCATGTCAAGGTATTACCGACAATGGAATTGGGTACAGGGTAAGCAGTATTAAATGTGTATTGAGGATTAAAATTGAGTGTTACTGTTGAATTCAATGGAGTGCAATAAGTATTATACGCTATAATATGACCTGTTTGTATATGTCTGCCTGTTTGCATATTGACTTGTTCTAACAGATCGAAACCAGCTGTATTAGAACAATGAAATCCTAAATATTTTGTAGGATTATTACCAGAAACTAATGTGTCTGTAATTATTCCAGATGCGGGACATGAACTTAAATAACTTGGATTTGATGTTAGTATTTTGAATTGAAAAATATCGCCTGGTGTTCCACTAGCATTATAATCAATACCAGACAATACTGTGAAGGTATCTTTTGGTATTCCGTTTGAATCAACTTCAATTGTAGTAGGGTAACTATTTAAAGATTCTGTGCTACTATCATAGATACAATTAGCATTAAGATCCTGATACAATCTGATAGGTATTGTACGACAAAAATTGAAATCATGTGAATAAGTTGTTGAATCAATAGCTAAGGTGCCATGATATAAGACATGTTTTACAGTATAAGACCCCGGGTAATTATAAATATGGTTAATGCTGGCAAGGTTGTTTGCAGCGAATGTGTCTAAACTTGTTTGCCCATCTCCAAAATAAGTTTTGATACTTGTATTCGGGTAATAATGAGTAGCTCCAATATGCCATTCTACTCCTGAACATAAAGGATTAATAACCACAGAAAAACTATCGGCTATATGGTTTTCAAAAGTACTGGAAACCTTACGAATCCTATTATTACTTACATCTGCAATATAAATATTACCAAGAAAATCAACAGCCACTTGATATGGATTGCTCAAATGTGCGTTTGTAGCCGGTCCACCATCTCCAGAAAAACCAGCAAGCCCAAAACCAGTATAAGAATCTATACCAGAGCCTACAATTGTGTTTACAATACTATTATGATTTAATACATTATTAATTGGCGAAGCCATTCTGATCCTATTATTAACTATATCTGATATGTACAGGTTATTAAAGGCATCTGTAGCTAAACCATACATATAAAAAAAGATAGCTCCACTTAAACGACCTCCATCACCACCAAATCCACCATCAGTACCCGGACAGATATTAAAAACTAAACCAGTGGAATTAAATAGTTCGCATATACCATGATTATGTGGCGCACCTAAGGCTATGAACATATTATCTGAACTATCAATGGCTAAACCTAAATTGTAACCAGTTTCTGCATTGGCAGGTATAACAACACCTAAATCAAAGTCATTTGCCACACCATTACCTACATAGGTATTTATATTACCCGTAGCCATATTTACCTTTCTAACTCTTCCACTACTAGAATCAGCAAAATATAGATCTCCATGCTTATCAATACACAATTCTCTTGGGTGATTGATCTGTGCATTAATGGCAAGACCTCCATCACCTGAAAAGCCTCCAACACCAGTACCAACTACCGTACTAATAATACCTGTGCTGAGAGAGATTTTACGAATCCTATTATTAAGGCAATCAGAAACATATAAATTGTTAGTAGCATCTAATGCCAAATTGAATGGATAAAACAATTGAGCATTAATTGCAAGACCCGCATCTCCTGAATAACCTGCTACTCCTGTTCCTGCAATGGTGGTAATAATTCCCGTCGTGGCATTAATTTTTCTTACTCGATTATTATAAGAATCAGCTATATACACATTACCTGCATTATCAACGGCTACACCTCTTGGAGAATTTAATTGGGCATTGGTTGCAAGGCCACCATCTCCTAGTCCGGATGTGCCACCACCTGCAATAGTGTTAATATATCCAGGCTGTGCATAAGAGCTAATGCTGCATATGAGAAATGTAATAATGAGAGAGTATAGTTTCTTCATAAGAAGGATGTATGAAAATGTAGTAATATAAAAGTAGCAAAGATTATGCCGAAAATAAAATAATGTGATGAATGTGATTGCTGATTGCAAGGGCTCGGGAGATCTCTTCCCGAATCGAGTTCGGGATTGAAATGACTGCCTTGGTGGGCAAAGGTTACATTTTGAGTAATTTTTTTATGGTTACATGGGAAGTTTGAATGTTTGATAATCAATGAGTTGTGGAAATTCAAAGGTTACCCCGAATCTGTTTGATTTATTTTTGAGGGTCGCATTTGGGTTACACGGGCTGATTGCAAATGCTCAGGAGATCTCTCGCTACACTAGAAATGAGGACCTAGATCGATTTCCGGTTTTTACCGATTGTTACCGAAAAATTACCGATTCTTTACCGAT